>JAZNXQ010000192.1:0-4024 GCA_045593945.1 Lachnospiraceae bacterium
CGCCGTACTTTTCCATCACATTTAAGAGATTAATCGTGCCAATCAGATTGTTCGTAAAATACTTTAACGGTATCTTACATGACTCACCGACTGCCTTCAGCGCTGCAAAATGAATCACACCCTCCGGCTTCTCAGCCTCGAACAATGCTTCCATCCCCGCAACATCCAGAAGATCTACCTTATAAAAGCGAATCGTCTTTCCGGTCAGCTTCTCTACACGTCTTAACGACTCCTCACAGGAGTTATACAGATTGTCAAGTACCACTACCTCATACCCTGCGCTTAACAGCTCCAAACAGGTATGACTTCCGATATATCCGGCTCCGCCGGTCACTAATATCTTCATCTTATTCACAAACCTTTCTTACAAATAATCTTTATTTTCAAAAATATATTCACCGAGTGTTTTCGGGAGCTTATGTCTTTTTATAACGTCTGCACAATAACGTTTATATATCGCCTTTAACGCTTTGCTATTGGAGTTATCGCTCTTTCTTGCATAATACACATATGCGGTCAGAATGATGATATCAAATGTAATAATACTAATATCTTTCAAATCTTCCAGTTCATCAGCCACCAAGTCCACCATAATCTCTTTTGAACAAAAGTAGTTCATGTTGTGATATGTTGCATAAGCAAGACTGTATACTTCTCCGCGATCCTTGGCTTGTCCCCTTTTATAGTTTACAAGCTCATGTCCTGCAATACGATTAAAAATTTTTGTATACTCAGGATCTGCTCCGTATAACCCGTCCTCATCCACAATCCTCACATTGTTACCTATATATGTATCCACAAATTTTCTCGCTTCCTCATCTAATTCCTTGTATACTTCCGTGTGAATACATATATCTGCAAAACTATCAAACAAAGGCTGTATATACAGTTTTTTCATGTTTTCAAAAGAACAGTTCGGATTGGTACCACGTTCTTCAATCCCAACCATAAAAATGTTGGCATCAAACAGCACCGGTTTCTTCTGTAATTCCTGTAAGTTTGTGTTTTTTAAAGGGGTCTTCATTTCTCACATTCCCCCTATTTTCTCATTTATCAACGAAAAGAGAAGTGTGTCATCTTCTTCATCTTCCTCCTCTGTATCATCTTCCTCCAAAAAAGCATTAATTACGCTTGCATCCATTCCCAACAGTTCTGCATCTGCAAGAATTCTCTCCCGAGATGCATTTCCGGAATGAAAAGCTCTTTCCATATCTTGATAAGTTGAACTGAACGAAACAACATATTTATTTTCACAACTATATAATTCATCTACTTGTGCCTTTAATACAGTTATTTCTCGAAGTATCTTCTTGATAAACTCATAATTTTTGATATATTTGCTTATATTACTGATATACCCTTCCTCAGCAAGTCTGTATATTACAGCTTTTAAAGGCATCTGATACTTGATGGTAAGCACAATAGCCAGTGCTGCATAATCCTGATCTGTCATCTGCTTTTTCGACGCTATATTCGTCGCGATCATGTAAATCTCCCTCTCCTGAGACAATGCTGCTTCCGGCAATAATAATTCTGCTGCAAATCTGCTGGCACATTTTTCATTTACATCCTTTAACGCACTGAAATCACAGATATAGGGATTTTCCCTAAACTTTTGATAATCTCGGATATAATGATAATACTCATGTGCTGCAGTAAAAATCTGATTAATTAGTGGTTTATTTGCATTCAGAATAATATATGCACATTCCTGCCCGGTAGTAGGAATATATAACATTCCGTCAATTTTATCAGAATCGAAGTCAACCATCTCAAAACGTAAATTTTGGTTCTGACTCAGAATCCAGTTAAATATCCCGGTTCCCATTGGAGCAAGCGCATAATCCACCCGCTTCTCCTTCGCCAGTTGCTTGATTTCTTTAATCTCTTCCGGCGACAAAGAAGCTGTATTAAAATCATATTCACTTTGATAATACTGTTCAAAAAGCTCTCTGCTATCAATCGATGACATCCTGATCTCCTTGTCTTTCCGGCGCGCGCAACATTACCTAACTTCTTTTTGCCAGCAAGCGGTATTTTTCTTTAATGCAAATCCTTTCCATAGCCTCTTCTACTTTTTTTCTGTCTGTCTCTTCAAGACTTCCCATAAGATACACTAATGAATCCCTTGTTGTCTCAGAAAAATACTCGTCAGTTGTTTTTTGAAACAAATTACAAAAACGATTCAACATCTCTAACGTTGGGAGTTGCTTTCCATTTTCTAATAACGACAATGTTGCTCTGTTAACTCCTAATTTCTGAGCAAATGCAGCCTGTGTTTCTTTTCCTCTGAGTGTTACAATATCCTTACAGAACTTTGCCATGTTGAACTCTTTCATATCCATCCTCCTGTGCAGATGTGCGTTAAAGATTTTAACAAAGTATCGTGCCTTCGTCAAGCAATTGTTCGTTATCTTAACACATTATACGATTAATATAACTCTTTTTGCAACAAGTATAACTCTTTTTTTCATCTATTATCCTATGCACTTTATGTTCTGCTCTTCAGTTACATTCTATTCCTATTAATCAAAAAGGATTATGCAGTTCTTTCAAACCACATAATCCTCTTTCTATCTGTTCTTTTGTTTCGAGATTTACTTCAATACTTCCTTCACCTTAGCTGCAACATTCTCTGCAGTGAAACCATACTTCGGGAAGAGCTTGGAGTACGGAGCGGATGCACCGAATCCGTTCATGCATACAACTGCACCGTCAAGACCTACATAACGATCCCAGCCGTATCCGATGAGAGCTTCTACCGCTACTCTTGCACGAACTGCCTTCGGAAGAACGCTTTCCTTGTACTCTGCGGACTGTGCCTCGAAGAGCTCCATACACGGCATGGACACAACGCGAACGTCGATGCCTTCTGCTGCGAGCATTTCCTGAGCACCGATACCAAGCTGTACTTCCGAACCGCTTGCTACGATGATAGCATCCGGAGTTTCCTTCTTGGAAGCAGATACGATATAACCACCCTTAAGAGCTTCCTTAGAGGAACCAGCGAGCTGCGGCAGGTTCTGTCTGGTAAGAACCAGTGCGCAAGGGGTCTTCTCAGAGGTAACTGCTGCATACCAAGCTGCAATGGTCTCGGTAGCGTCTGCCGGACGGAATACGTTGAAGTTCGGCATAGCACGGAGCATAGCAAGCTGCTCGATCGGCTCGTGAGTCGGGCCGTCTTCACCAACACCGATACTGTCGTGGGACAGAACGTAAGTGGTCGGGATATTCATGATGGAAGAAAGTCTTGCCATCGGTTTTACATAATCACTGAATACGAAGAAAGTAGAGCAGAAGCCTCTGAGTCCGTGGAGGGTAAGACCGTTTGCGATAGCGGTCATAGCGATCTCACGTACACCGTAGTGGAGGTTACGTCCGCTGTAATCCTCTGCGGAGAAGTCACCTGCTTCCTTCATGTAAGTCTTGGTAGACGGATGAAGGTCAGCTGCACCACCAACAAGTCCCGGAACCTTGTCCTTCAGACGGTTGATCACCATACCGGACAGGTTTCTGGTAGCTTCCGGCTTGTCTTCGAATGCCCAGAAATCAGCATCGTCGATGAGATCTTTTGCGATATCCATATTGAACTCGTCGTCCCAAGCCTTCTTCATCTCCGGGAACTTAGCACAGTACTCAGCAAAGAGCTTGTTCCAAGCTTCTTCGTCTGCTGCCTTTGCTTCACTGATTGCCTTGTAGTTTGCATATACCTCTTCCGGTACGAAGAATGCTTCTTCGCTCGGCCAGTTGAGGTTCTTCTTCATCTCTGCGATGTTCTCATCACCCAGCGGTTCGCCGTGTGCGCTTGCCTTGCCCTGCTTGCCCGGGCAACCAAAACCGCTCTGTGTCTTAATCTCGATCATGGACGGTCTGGTAAGGTCTGCCTTAGCCTCAGCAATAGCTGCTGCCACTGCATCAATATCGTTACCGTTCTCAACGGTAATGGTCTGGAATCCGTAAGCATCGAAACGAGCCTTAACATCCTCAGTAAATGCGATGTCGGTGCTGCCTTCGATAGTAATCT
>JAZNXQ010000193.1:0-4395 GCA_045593945.1 Lachnospiraceae bacterium
CAAAGAGATAATTGATAAAGCAGTAGCACCTACATGTACAGAAACAGGTCTTACAGAAGGCAAGCATTGTAGCGTATGTGATGAAGTATTGGTTGCACAGGTAGTAGTTGATGCATTAGGTCACAAAGAGATAATTGATAAAGCAGTAGCACCTACATGTACAGAAACAGGTCTTACAGAAGGCAAACACTGTAGCGTATGTAGTGAAGTATTAGTAGCACAGGAAGTAGTTGATGCATTAGGCCATACAGAAGCAATTGATGAGGCAGTAGCACCTACATGTACAGAAACAGGTCTTACAGAAGGCAAGCATTGTAGTGTATGTGATGTAATGTTGCTTGCACAGAACGAAGTTGAGGCACATGGTCATGATATGGGTGAATGGGTTGTTGTAGAATATCCTACAGTGATGAAGGAAGGAACAGAGAGAAGCGACTGTGAAGTATGCGATTATTATGAAACAAGACCTATTCCTGCAATTGAAAATGATGACAATAATGATGACTCTGACAATCAGGATGATTTAGAAGATTTTGAAGATGAGGAAACACCTCTTACACCTCCGGCAGATGATTCGGCAGATGAGGAAGAAATAATTACACCTCCTGTGGATGAAACAGAAGATGAGGAAATACTTCTTACACCTTCAGAAGAAGATAAAGAACCTTTTACACCTCCGGTAGTAGAGTTCGAAGAAGAGGAAGCACCGCTTGCACCTCCGGTAGAAGAGTTTGAAGAAGAGGAAGTACCGCTTGCACCTCCGGTAGTAGAGTTTGAAGAAGAGGAAACACCGCTTACGCCTCCGGTTGAAGAGGATGTACTTGTAGATTTTGAGGACGAAGAGACACCTCTTGATGATGCTCCCAAGACAGGTGCCATAAATATTGTTCTTCCCGCAATGGTATTTAGCTGTGCAGCACTTGTTGTAGCAACAGTTACGAGAAAAAAGGAAGATGAAGCAACAGAATAATGTAACAAAGTAATTAGAGGGCAGGCATAATGATATGTCTGTCCTTTTTATTTATTTACATAACGTGACAGAACAGAGACAACAGATATTTTTTTGAATATTTTTACATAAATTTATTGCAAAGTCTGCATAAATCTGTATAATAAGCTTGTTACCTTATGGTAATGGGTATAAATAAAACAAATCGGAAGGAGAAGGTGATATGGAAAAGAAGAAACTTATAGAGTTTCGCGATATCGTTAAAAATTTTGACGGACAAATCGTATTAAAGGGAATTAACCTTGACATTTATGAGAATGAATTTGTTACGTTACTTGGACCAAGTGGTTGCGGTAAGACAACATTGCTTAGGATTTTAGGTGGCTTCATAGACGCTGATGAAGGAAATGTTATTTTTGATGGTGAAGAAATCAGCAAAAAGCCCCCGTATCAGAGAGAATTAAACACGGTATTTCAAAAGTATGCGCTGTTTCCTCATTTAAGCGTATATGAGAATATCGCTTTTGGTTTAAAAATAAAGAAAATGAGTAAGGACGTTATTGACCAGAAGGTCATGAAGATGCTTAAGCTTATCGGACTTGAGGGCTATGAGAATAAGAATACAACATTGCTTTCAGGCGGTCAGCAGCAGCGTGTTGCGATTGCGAGAGCACTTGTTAACGAGCCTAAGGTTTTGCTTCTTGATGAGCCGCTTGCGGCACTTGACTTAAAGCTTCGTAAAGAGATGCAGTACGAGCTTAAGCGTATCCAGCAGGAGGTAGGTATTACCTTCATCTTCGTTACACATGACCAGGAAGAAGCACTTACCATGTCTGACAAGATTGTAGTTATGAAGAATGGTGAGATTCAGCAGGTTGGTACTCCCGAGGAGATTTATAACGAGCCTGCTAACAGCTATGTTGCTAACTTTATCGGTGAGAGTAATATTTTGCCCGGAACAATGCTTGAGGATTACAAAGTACGTTTCGATGATATTACTTTTGATTGTGTTGATTTTGGTTTTAAATCCAATGAGGCGGTTGACGTTGTAATTCGTCCTGAGGATATTGATATTGTTGACGTAAAAGACGGAAAGATGACAGGTGAGGTTCTTAGTGTACTTTTTAAAGGTGTGCACTATGAAATTATCGTTGAGACAGTTCCCGGTACAAGTGTGACTGTTAACATGCATATTATTCGCAATAACGAGGTTGTAAGCGAGAACGGCAAGGAGAAAATCAGTGCCAATGATTTCTACGTTGATATCGAGGACTTACATTTGCTCGATGATAAGGAGATTATTGCACGTTCTAATGCGCAGGCATGGACTCCCGAGAATGATGAGTACATATCAATTGCCAAGATTGAATATGATTTGCAGGAAGAACTCGGACAGTATCCTGTTAAATTCTCTACAGCTAACGGAACAACAATTGAGAGAACAATTTTTGTCGTTAACCAGCCGTTCGTTAAGAATGAAAAGGCTAATGAAGCTATCATGGCTTTCAACTTCTTTAAGACTGTTGACGAGATTACAGAGTCACAGGCTCTTGATACAGATATTAAGACTTGGGCAAGTGCACAGGGTTGGAAGCTCAGTGATGAGAGCCAGAGCATAGATATCAGTGTTGATTATGATTTCGACCCCGAGAACATCAAAGAAGGTGTGTATAAGGTTACTTTCTGGACAATGGGTCGCGAATTTAAAATCCACACGACAGATTATTCGGAGGTAGGTCAGCAGGTCGGACTGACATTCTTCCCTGAGGATATTCATGTAATGTCCAAGGTGGTTTTTGAATGAAGCGATTTTCGCAATTAGCAATTCCCTACATCATTTGGGCAGTGCTTATGCTGGTGCTTCCGCTGGCGTTAATTGCGTTATATTCTTTTACGCAGCAGGGTAACAGCATAATATCTTTTTCATTTACATTGGATCATTATGTCAAATTTTTTACCGACCCGGACTTCTTATTAGTCCTTTGGCGTTCCATTGTAATTGCAATTAAGACAACTGTTATTTCACTTTTACTCGGATATCCGGTAGCATATTTTATCTCAAGAAGCAGTGAACGTTTGCAGAATATTCTTGTTCTCTGTATTACGCTTCCCATGTGGATTAACATGCTTGTAAGAACATATGCGTGGATTGGACTTCTTAGTGAAGGCGGCATTGTTTCGCAGATTCTTGGTTTCTTCGGTTTCGAAGAAGTAGAATTATTATATACAGAGGGTGCAGTACTTCTCGGCATGGTATATAACTTCCTTCCGTTTATGATTTTGCAGATTAATACATCTCTCTGTAAAATGGACCACTCGCTTCTTGAGGCGAGCGCGGACCTTGGCGGTAACAGAACGCAGACTTTTATGCGTGTTACATTACCGCTTTCACTGCCGGGCGTTATCAACGGAATTACACTTGTATTCCTGCCCGCAGTCAGCTCCTTCTTTATTCCCAAGCTCCTTGGCGGCGGACAGTATTTCTTAATCGGTAATTTGATTGAGAATCAGTTTATTACCGTCGGAGAGTGGAATTTTGGTAGTGCGATTTCGATGATTATGGCTGTTATCATGATGCTTCTCATGCTTGCGGTTCGTAAAGTCGAGACAAGAAATCAGGGTGGAAAGGAGTAAATAATCATGAAAAAAGATAAGCGTATTTTTGGTAAAGTACTTATGACTCTCATGATTTTATTCTTCTATCTTCCTATTGTTTACATGATAGTATTTTCTTTTAATGAAGGAAAATCATTGACGAGTTTTACAGGCTTTTCGCTTCGCTGGTATAAGCATATGCTTGATTCCGGTGATATGATGGAAGCCTTGTATACAACCTTTAGCATCGCGATTCTTGCTACGGCGATATCGACGGTTGTCGGAACTATTGCGGCCATCGGTCTCAGCAAGTCCAAGAAGGTACTCAGGGACATAATGGATCAGGTTAACAACCTTCCGATTATGAATCCGGAGATAGTAACCGCTATTGGTTTTATGTTGCTTTTTATCACGTTCCAAGTGGAAAAGGGTTACGTGACAATGCTTCTTGCGCATATAGCATTTTGTATACCGTACGTTATGCTTTCGGTTATGCCTAAGATTCGTTCGCTCGATCCGAATCTTGCAGATGCAGCTATGGATCTCGGAGCTACGCCCGGAAGAGCACTTACAAAGGTTATCGTGCCTCAGATTATGCCCGGTATTGTTTCGGGTGCACTTATTGCTTTTACGATGTCAATTGATGATTTTATCATTTCATACTTCGTAACAGGCCGTGGTGTAAAAAATATAAGTATTATGGTTTACACGATGAGTAAGCGTGTTAACCCCAGTATCAATGCTATTTCAACACTTGTTGTACTTATTATTACGGTTATTCTTGTAATAGTTAATGTGGCACCGATGATCGTTGCTAAGCGTGAAAAGAAGCAGAATACCGCGAAGATGGG
>JAZNXQ010000194.1:0-1934 GCA_045593945.1 Lachnospiraceae bacterium
ATGGACGCATCAAAGCTTTATGTTGCAGAATGCTATGCAACTCAGGGCCCAACTCTTAAGAGAGTTCAGCCAAGAGCTCAGGGCAGAGCATTCAGAATTTTAAAGAGAACAAGCCATATCACTTTGGTATTGAAAGAAAAAGAATAATCTAAGAAGGAGGTTAATCCTATGGGACAAAAAGTTAATCCGCACGGTCTTAGAGTCGGTGTTATTAAGGACTGGGATTCTAAGTGGTTTGCCGGTAAAAAGGAATTCGGAGACCAGTTGGTTGAAGATTATAATATTAGAAAATTTGTCAAAAAGGCTTGCTATGACGCAGGAGTTTCCAAGATTGTCATAGAAAGAAAGCAGAACAAAGTATACGTTACACTTTATGTTGCAAAGCCTGGTTTTGTAATCGGTAAGGGCGGAGCTGAAATTGATAAGTTAAAGGCTCAGCTTGAAAAGATGACAGGAAGAACTGTTAACGTAAACATTATGGAAGTTAAGAATCCTGATACAAACGCACAGCTTGTTGCTGAAAACATTGCTGCACAGCTCGAAAAGAGAATTTCTTTCAGACGTGCTATGAAGCAGGTTATGGGCAGAGCTATGAGATGTGGTATCAAGGGTATCAAGACTGCAGTATCAGGCCGTGTAGGCGGAGCTGAAATCGCAAGAACAGAACAGTATCACGAAGGTACTATTCCACTACAGACATTAAGAGCTGATATTGACTACGGTTTTGCAGAAGCTGCAACAACCTGTGGTATACTCGGTATCAAGGTTTGGATTTACAAGGGCGAAGTTTTAGCTGAGTCTGCATCCAAGAGAGAAGAAAGACAGCCGAGAAAGCCAAGACCGGAACGTAAAGCGAAGGGAGGCAACAAATAATGTTATTACCTAAGAGAGTAAAATATAGAAGAGTAATGCGTGGTAGAATGAAGGGTAAGGCAACACGTGGCAACGTTGTATCAAACGGTGAATACGGTTTGCAGGCACTCGAGCCATCATGGATTACTTCAAGACAGATTGAAGCAGCCCGTATCGCTATGACAAGATATACAAAGCGTGGCGGTCAGGTATGGATCAAGATTTTCCCAGATAAGCCAATCACACAGAAGCCTGCTGAAACTCGAATGGGTTCAGGTAAGGGTTCTCCGGAATACTGGGTAGCAGTTGTTAAGCCGGGCAGAGTAATGTTCGAAATCGGCGGTGTTTCAGAAGAAATCGCCAGAGAAGCTCTGCGTCTTGCTATGCACAAGCTCCCGGTTAAGTGTAAATTCGTAAAGCGTGAAGAGAAGGATGGTGAATAAGAATGAAAGTAACTGAGTTGAGAGAATTCGCAACAGAGGAACTTCAGACAAAACTTGCTGCCGAAAAGCAGGAACTTTTCAACCTGAGATTTCAGCATGCAATCAATCAGCTGGATAATCCTAAGAAGATTGCTGAAGTTAAGAAAACTATCGCTCGTATAAAGACCATCATTCATGAAAGAGAATTAGAGGATTCTGCAATATAATGATCGGTATGAGTCAGATACATTTATTTGTATGAAAGGAGGACCTTACAGTGGAAAGAAATACTCGTAAGACCAAAATCGGAAAAGTTATCAGCGACAAGATGGATAAGACAATCGTTGTTGCTATCGAAGAAAGCGTAAAGCATCCGCTTTATGGTAAAGTAGTAAAGAGAACCTATAAGCTGAAGGCACATGACGAAGAGAATGCTTGCGGAATCGGCGATAAGGTTAAGGTTATGGAAACAAGACCTCTATCTAAGGACAAGAGATGGAGATTGGTTGAAATTGTTGAGAAGGCACAGTAATTTTACTTGCCGAAAGGAGGAAAGAACATGATACAACAACAGACACGCTTAAAAGTTGCCGATAACACAGGCGCTAAAGAAGTTATGTGTATTCGTGTTATAGGCGGTTCTAAGAAGAGATACGCAGC
>JAZNXQ010000195.1:0-2345 GCA_045593945.1 Lachnospiraceae bacterium
GTCCTTACGCACCATATTAACCTCGTTACCGAGATAACGTGCAGGTTTTTCTACTTTTAAAAGTATTTCATCGCTAAGTGCAGGTTTAATCACAGCCTTGTCCTCGCTTTCTAATAAGTTTTAGTACATATCCGTCTTCAATAATGCCCTGATCAAATAAAAAAACACCGTTTTCAAGTAATTCCGAATAATAAACTTCCTTGTTTTCCGTAACAAAAACAAACTCAAAATTCTCGTTGTTACGCCAAAACTCTATTGCCTTGTCAACTCCCATAACAAAAAGAGCCGTTGAAAGTGCGTCAGCATACGACGCATCCGCAGATATTATCGTAACAGAAGCAAGTCCGCTATCACTCGGGCATCCTGTTGCCGAATCAATTATGTGATGATATCTTTTCCCGTCCTGTTCAAAATAACGCTCATAATTACCCGAAGTTACAACACATGCATCGGAAAGCTCTATCGTCCCGAGAAGTCTGTCAGCAAACGGATCATTTACCCCAACAATCCAGCCTGTCTCTTCATCCTTACTGCCGAGCATATAAACGTTACCGCCAAGATTAATAATCGCTTTTGGAATATTATTGGATTTTAGGTATTCAACAACCACATCAGCCGCATATCCCTTGGCAATAGCACCAAAATCAATCATAATTCCCGGTGTTCTCGAAACTACATTGCCATCAACCGATATTTCAGAGGCATTTATCTCCTCAATATACTTTTTAAGAATATCTCTTTCGGGAATCTTATATGCACCCGTTGTAAATCCCCATTCTCTTGAGATTTTGTATAATCTCGGAGAGAACGCTCTGTCCGTCAACTGTTCATAACGGAGTGCTTCCGTCAAAGCATTTATAAAATCGTTATTTACTATCTCTATAGTATCTTCTGAAGAATTGTTAAGCTTATACAAATCACTCGCCTGCAATGTCACAGAAAAAGAATTCTCTATTTCTCTTATCT
Source organism: Lachnospiraceae bacterium (assembly GCA_045593945.1). Lineage (GTDB taxonomy): Bacteria > Bacillota > Clostridia > Lachnospirales > Lachnospiraceae > SIG300. The sequence goes on from JAZNXQ010000195.1 coordinate 967, forward strand.
TGGCTTCAACATTTTTCAGATGCTTAACCGTCTCTTCTTCTGTAGAACACTTTGGAATCTGCACAGACATCCATGTGTCCATAGCAAAAAAATCATTTGAATAAAATTTTTCTTTATTACAACCCGATAAAAATACTGCTATTAACAAAATAACAATTATAAAAATAACAGACCTTGTTATCTTTTTTTCTTTTAAAAACTTCTTCATTTTAAAACCTCTGAAACTATTGTTTCTTAAGCATTTGCAGATAATCTTTTACCTCAGCTTCCGTCTCAAGCGATATAACTTGTCTTGTAACATCAATCGCCTCTCTATAGTCGCATTCCGCAATTGCTTTTCGAACCTTAAGAATCGCTGAGGACGAAACACTAAAATTCTTAATGCCCATTCCAATAAGCACCGGAATAAAGCTTGTATCTGCCGCTGCCTCTCCGCAAATCTCAACCTCACAGCCTGCTGCTTTTGCATCAGTTACCGTCATTGCAATCGCTCTTATAACTGCGGGCTGATAATACGAACAAAGCCCTGAAACCTTATCATTACCTCTGTCTGCTGCCATAATATACTGTGACAAATCATTGGTTCCTATACTCAAAAAATCGACATATTTTGCAAGATTTAATGTCATAAATACAGCCGCCGGCGTTTCAATCATAATTCCGATTTTGATTTTTGAAGCATTTCCTGCAATTTCTTCTATAATCTTCCGAGCACTTCTTATCTCTTCAACAGATGTGACAAACGGAAGCAAAATTCTTATATTATCATATTTTTCATGTGCTTTTATAAGCGCACGAAGCTGTGTCTTAAAAATCTCAAGATTATCAAGACAATATCTTATAGCTCTGTACCCAAGGAAAGGATTAGCCTCCTCATCATATGGCAGATACGGTATCTGCTTGTCTCCGCCTATATCAAGTGTGCGGATTATAACAGGCTTATCATTAAATGCTTCTGCAACACTACAATACTTCATATTTTGCAAATTCTCATCCGGAACACTCTTCTCCGACATAAAAATATGCTCCGTACGGAAAAGTCCAACTCCGTCCGCATTTACACGAACCGCCTCTTTAACATCCGATAAATCTGATATATTGGCATACAAATTAATTCTCATACCGTCTCTCGTGACCGTAACACTGTCTGTAAGCGCTTCTAATGCCTCTTTTTCGGCTTTAAGCACTGCAAGCCTGTCCTTATAAGACTTGAGCTGTTCTTCATGCCCTACGGGTAAAATAAGGCCCTCGTACGCATCAACAATAATTTGTCTGCCTTCATATGCTTTCACCGATTCAAAATCAGCACCCGTAATCATCGGAATTCCCACGGATCTTGCAAGAATTGCGGCATGCGAATTAAATCCGCCCTTCTCTGT
>JAZNXQ010000196.1:0-14264 GCA_045593945.1 Lachnospiraceae bacterium
GAAGCGGCACATAATCGTAGGGTGGAAAGCAAAAGTGTTAGCACTTCTTAAAACCTTAAATGTTGCGAGAGAAAACAATCCTCCACCCTAAACCCTTACTGTATGGCAGTCACTCTGCGGGGCATAAAAACAGAGCGGCGCACCACTGTGCAACCGCCCATATGTTTAATTTATCATATCTGATTCGTTTGAGAATGTCCCGGATTCGAATTCACCGGGGATTGTGATATCGTCCTCCCAGTCAGTGCCGGCATCCTTGAGGGTTTCGGTTTCATCGGGAGCATCAGTGCCTGTTTCGACTTTAGATTTATCAGCTTCTTCACGCTGTTTTTCTTCCCAGTTTGCAAGATATTCTGCAGGCGTTGTGAAACGGATATCTTCAAGGCCGCTGTGTATCTCCTGCATATAGGCATTCCAAATACGGGAAGGATATGTGTAACCATATAAATCTTCCATCTCACGAGGCAAATCGTAGCCGACCCATACTCCTGTTGTGTAGTATGCAGTGTATCCTATAAACCAACCATCTTTGTTTTTATCCGTAGTCCCTGTTTTACCGGCGCAGGTAATTCCGTCAAGGTTCGCACTTTTGCCGGTACCGTATTCCATAACAGAAGTCAGAATATCAGTCATTACAACACTGGCATAGGCTGAATATATTTCCTTTTCTGTCTGCGATGACTCATAGATTACGTTACCGTCAGAATCGGTAATCTTTATAATACAACCAGGGTCTCTGTATTTGCCTTCATTCTCTATTGCAGCGTACGCAGCTGTCATCTCAAGTACAGATGTACCATAAGTAAGCCCGCCCAGTGATGCTGCCGGAACATAATCCTCTGCGACAATCTTTTCAAAATTCATGGCAAGAAGATAACTAAGCCCCTCCGCCACAGTAACCTCTTCAAAAAGAGACCATGCCACAGTGTTTTTGGAATGTGCAACCGCATCCCGAATCGTTATCGGTCCGGAGTATTTGTTATTACTGTTGGCAGGACCACCATCCTGTTTTTCATCCATAACAATCGTATCTGCTGTATATCCCTCAGCAAGCAAAGGCGTATATGTCACAAGCGGTTTAATTGCACTTCCGGGCTGCCTGAAGCTTTGGAATGCCCTGTTAAGCGTATAGCCTTCTACCGCCTGACTTCTTCCGCCTACAATTGCCGCAACCTTACCGGTCTCGTTGTCAATAGATACTGCCGCTCCCTGAAGTTCGTAAATACCCTCTTCATTTACCTCCGTATAGGTTGCCAGATTGGCATCCAAAGACATCTGAAGCTCTTTCTGCAGATTTTTGTCAATTGAGGTATATATACCGTATCCTTTAGTATAAAGCCCCATTAAAGCCTCTCTGCGCGTATATCCCATACTCTCAAAAATATCCACGGCACATTCAAAAATATATGTTTCAACAAAATTACTTTTTTCTGTCTTGCTTACATTAAGTTTAATCTTTTCAACAAGAGCTTCTTTGTACTCTTCCTTTTTGATAACCCCAAGCTCATACATTGTATCAAGCATCTGATTACGCCTTGATATAACCGCATCCAAATTCACAAGCGGGTCATATTTCTCAGGATTGTTCGGAATAGCACAAAGGAATACAACCTCCGCCAATGAAAGCTCAGAAACATCCTTCTGAAAATATCCCATTGCCGCAGACTGTATTCCATAGTTACCATTTGCAAAATATACGTTGTTTATATAAAACTCAAGTATATCCTTTTTGCTGTATTTAGTTTCGAGCGCTCTCGCCAAAAAAAGCTCCGTAATTTTCCTGTCCCAGCTTACCTCATGAGAAAGGTATGTATTACGGCTGAGCTGCTGTGTAATCGTACTTCCGCCCTGTGTAATCTCCTTATTGGTATAAAGAGACCATGCAGCCCTTACGATTGCAATATAATCCACTCCCTTATGTTCATAAAAACGCTTATCCTCCACAGAAACAAAGGTATCGATTACAAGCTTAGGGATTTTATCGTAATCAAGATAATAAACATCCTTTTCAGCTTTTAAGGATGTCACGACAGAACCGTCATCATAATAGACGGTACTTGTAAGAGCGGTACAAAAATCCTCACGAACAGAGTTCTCTGCTATGGAAAGCGCAGAGTTTTTAAGCGACTTCCACGTGTCACCATGCTTAGAAATAAACGAAAGCACAATCACTAAAGCCGCAAGAACTGCAACAAGCACAATTATTATAAAACTAAGTATAATTGTCTTAAGCACTCTACGCTTTCTCATAGCTCCTCCGAACCGTTATTTTAGTACATACCACCCATTAAATTATTTAATGAATTCATTACATCTTCCATGTCTTCAGCTAACTTCTCCCAGTCAGACTCTTTCTCTGTGAGAACATCAAACTTGTCGCCCTTAGGCATGGAAACATCTGCATCACACTCGATATAGTACTCTCCTGTTAAACCAAAGCTGACTTCGTCCCAATAATCATTGTATGAAACCTGAAGCTCATCAATTTCAACCTTAACAGATTTCTTCTTCTCTATTTCTACAGTTCCCTCTGCTACAAGTGAGAAATTCATTTCACCATCATCAAAAACTGCATTTGCTTCAAAATCTCCATCCTTCTTATCTATAACAAAAGCAGCACCGATTGTTACGCCTTCAAGTGCAGCACTTGATACAGTCCACTCAATAGAACACTCATCTTTGTCTGACTCTGTTTCTTTCTCAAGTGTAAGCACCTTCATGCCCATCGCCTTAACAGAAAGCTCATAATTGTCATATACGCTGTACTCTCCGCCTGTGCATTCAAGATTAAGACCAATCTTGACCTTCTCATCACTCTCTCCTGAGGGATCAGTAATTTCGATTTTTGCATCAAGACTTACAATCTCGCCTTCATATATGTAGATTTCTGCTTCTACATCAGAAACAACTGACTTTATTGTGTCAACTATTTCTTTTTTGTTCTCTTTCATCTCGTCCATTGCATCATACAATTCTTCCATATCTGCAACGCCGCCCATCTCTTCGGCCTTGGCTTCGATACTCTCGTAAAATTCTTTGGCCTCATCACTTAAGAAATAGTAATCAATAGCTGCTTCTACCAAGTTAGCAATTGACTTCTTAGTAATTACAAGTTCATAACCGTCACACTTACGGTCCTTGCCGTTAATCTCAAATTCCTCTGCATCAATCTTTTCTACTTCAATCTTATCCTTGAATTCCTCTATTTCCTCATTAAAACCAAGGAGGAATTCTACCATCTTTTCTGTATCTTTATCCTCTGCAAGCTTCTCAAAATTCTTGAAAGACTCTTCAATCATCGAAAAATCTTCATCTGTTACACCCATCATGTCATAAAGTGCTGACTTCTTGAAGTTCTTAATGATATCATCAAATTCAACAAAGAAAACCTTATCTAAAAGTTCAGGAGCTGCAACCGCAAGCTGCTTCTCATCAATGTAAATCTGTCCGGAAAGAAGATCCGAACCGGAAACATTAGCTCCCAACGCCAAAAGTGCCTTCTTAGCTTCAGTATCACATGCGATTTCTGCCTTAATAGTGCTTGACGCAAGTATGCCGGCTACAGCCATATTGCCTCCCACCTGACTTTCATCATCAGGAATATCAAGACCTGCTTCCATGCCGATCGTAAAAGAACCTTCTCCTACTTTCTCCATAATCTCAGTAATACCGAGTTCATCCGCAAGTCCCTTCATTGACGCACCTGATACAAGTGTTTCAAGAGCATCCATTACTGTCTCCTTCGGATTCTTGCCACATGCAACAAAACCTGTCATTGCCATAACAACAACCATCGCCAAGGCAACAATTTTCTTATAATTCTTCATAATATTCCTCCTATATTACAGAGTGTTTTTCTCTGTCCCTTAAAATAGTCTACGATTATTATAATACCATGTTTTTTTCAATAATCAAGATTCTTTTCCTACAGATACGTAGCCTTAAAGGATATACCCTCGTCATTAAGTATCTTAATTTCCCGCTCATGACAGGTAAAAATAAGCACCTGTCTGTCAAGTGCCGCCAGACTTTTGAGAATCTGTCTAAGCCTTAAATCATCAAAATACACAAAACTTTCATCCAGAATAACAGGTATAGTCTCCATTCCGAAAACATCATCTGCAACCACAAGCCTTACAGCGAGTCTTATCTGCTCTATTGTTCCTTTGCTGAGCTGTTCAATAGGAATCAGCTTATTGTCTTTTATTACAAAAATGTTCCCGTCCGTGTCTAGCCGTATTTCATTGTATTCTCCGCAGGTAAAGACCTCCACAAGCTTAGAAATCCTCTCGTTAAGCCTGCCCGAAAACTCCTCTTTAAGACCGGCGCTTAACTTTTCTATCGTATCGCATGCGAGCTGTATAGCCTTAGTTTCAACCTGTAATTCCTCGTTATATTCCAACTTCTCCTGCAGTTTTTCAAGTTCGAGTTCCAATCCCGTACCTTTTTCACGGCACTGCTCCAAAAGAAGCTCCTTCTTTGCAAGATCTGCACCGGCATCCTTTATCGCTTCTGCAAGCTTCTCAAAGCTACGGTTATAATAACGCCATGTATCAAGTATAACAAATGCGCCAATACCCGCCACACATGAAGCAAGTATCGCAATTACCCATGCATATCTGTTATCAATAAAAACAAGCACCGTAAACAAAACAAACATAAGCACTCCCACAACAATCCCCTTAAGACCGAGCCTGTTTTTCTGCCTGTTTTTAAGCATTTCATGTCTCTCTTCAAGTTCTCTTACATGTTTGTCCGCTTCACTAAGACTTTCGAGTAACTTTCGCTCTTCGTACTTTGTATACAGCAGCTTATCTTCATCTTTTTTGATATTGTCAAGGACATCCTCATCCTGCTTTTTTATAAAGTCCTTCTTCTTATCCTTAAGAGTTTTACAAGCCGCCTCCACATCAATCTCCGCGCCATGCGAAACATCCAGGTTTGCAATACAATTCTGAATCTCCTTAATAAGCTCTGCATCGTCCTCCGTTCTTGCCTGACCGACGCTTATACTGTTCAAATAGCGTGACTCACTTAAGCCTTCAAAAAAAGCCTCGACCGCTCCCTCAGAAAGCCGTTCGCCGGTATCCCTGTTTATAATGTAAAAGCTCTTATCCCCTTTATAAAATCTCCTCTCGAGGATATAATGTACACCTCCCTTTACAAGCAGGCATCTGCCTTCAAAAAACGTAGGATTATCCCACGGCTCCAGCTTAACATATGCATCTGTTTTAGCTGCACGCCCCCTCTGTTTTTCAATTCCAAACAAGATTCCTTTTATAAAAGAAAACAAAGTTGATTTACCGCTCTCATTCTTGCCGTATATAATATTGAGTCCTGCATCCAAATCAATCTCATAATTATTAAATTTACCGAAGTTTTTAAGCAAAAGTTTTTCTATATACATAAACTTCTCCTATTCTCCCAAAAGCAGGGCTCTTATCCCGTAATCCAAGGCTTTTTTCTCAATATCGCTAAGTTCCCTTCCATCTTCAAGAAAATACTTAAGGTATCTCGAAAGCAGATTGTCCCCGTTCTCCTTAATAAGCTTATCATATTGATAGTCAGGAACACTCTTATCTTCAAGCCTTGCTATATTACCAAGCTCCTCTATATCTTCTACAGACACCTGCATTACCTCATCATGACAGCCTGTAAGTAAAATCCTGTAAAGGTGCTCTTTGCCGTTTTTTGCAATCGCCGCCTCCAACCTGTGCCTAAGCTCCGTAAAGGTCATCTCTGTATTAAGCTCTATCTTAATCTCAATATACCTGCGTGAAGCAAACGGCACAAATTCCGTATAAAACTTCGTCTCCGTAATCTCTCCGCGGATAAATCCGTGCTCACCCAAATCATTAACATCCAGCGGTTCCAATGCTCCGCTGTATTTTATTCGACTGTCCTGCGCCCCAATGCTTCCCGGCTTATGTATATGACCAAGCGCCACATAATCAAAACCGCTAAGCATAAGCATATGTGCGTTAATCGGCACATGCCTTTCATCTCCGCCATGTGCCAGTAAAATATTAATATGGTCTTCGTCTTTTACCCTAACATTATCGTAAATTGCCTTCGTATTCTCTCGGTCATAATAACTCGCGCCATAAATCTCCGTATTAATATCCGGCAAATACACACTTTCTATCTCTCCCGATTTAAAGAAAAACACATTTTCATTCCATTCAAAATTCCTATAATAAGAATCCCTGTGTATGTAGTCATGATTACCGGCAATTATAAAAACCCTGGTATTCGGTATTCTTGAAAAAAGATAATCAATCTCTTTAAGTTCCCTAAGAAGAGGCTGTCTGTGGAACAAATCTCCGGCTATAAACAAAATATCAGGTTCCTCTTCCCTTACAAGATAAATAAGCCTCTCAAAAGTATCAACGATTTCTTTTTTTCTTTTCTCAGACCATGCCTTGTTTTTATCCGGCACTGCACCGAGATGAACATCTGCAATATGAATAAAACGCATCTGTTATCCTACCCCTTTATCCAATCTGTCTTAATTGCAATAATACCTGCGGACACTTGCCCGCAGGTACTCAAATACTATTTTGTATATACCAACTTTTCAAACTCATCAACAGGTAACGGCTTAGAAAAGAGGAAACCTTGAAACATGTCACAGTCAACATCTTTAAGGAACTGCTTCTGTTCTATAGTCTCAACACCTTCCGCAAGCACCTGCATATCCATAGCTTTAGCCATGCTGATGACACTTGAAAGAATTACCCTGTCTTTCTTGTTTTCGTTATAATTACCGATTTCTTTAATGAACTCCCTATCTATCTTGAGCACCTCGACCTCGAGATTCTTAAGAAGACTAAGCGATGAATGTCCCGTTCCGAAATCATCAATAGACGTTGCGATACCTATCTTTTTGAACCTCTCGGCAAAATTTGCCATCATCGCATATTCTTCAAGTTCCATTGTCTCCGTAAGTTCAAGTTCAATATACTTCGGATCGACATCATACTCATCAAGCACCTTCATAACATCCTCAACAAGATTGATATTACGAAGATTCCATCTTGAAAAGTTAACCGATATCTTACCGGGATCCTTGCCCTCCGAAACCCATCTTTTAACTAACTTACATACTTGACGCAATATCTCAAAGTCAAGTTTACAAATCGTTCCATCCTTCTCAAGTGCCGGTATAAACTCTGCAGGAGAAACCATCTGTCCTTCATGAATCCATCTTGCAAGAGCCTCTGCACCGCAAACTGCTTCATCCGCAATCCTGATCTTAGGTTGGAGATATACAACATACTCTCCCTTCTCAAGGCATTCATCAAAATCAATAATAACCTTTTGGCCCTCTAAAATCTTCTGAGATAAATCCTTTGTATAATAAACAATATCCTGATGCAAAATACCTTTTGCTACCTGTAAAGCCATTGATATCGGCATCATAATATCTGCCGATGTAGCAATTGGCTCACTTATCTCATAAACTCCGGCTACCGCTCCAATAACAACCGTTTTCTTTCCTCGTTCGGTATCTATTATTATCTCTATTCCTGCAATATAATCCTGAAATGCTTTGCTTCTGTCTCTACGCACTAATGCAACATAATTATCGCCACCAAGTCTCGCAACCATCTCTCCTTCTACAAGAAAATCACGAAGCATATTGGCATATCTCGCCATAACTACATCGCCCTGCTGATATTTAACTATTTTGTTAATATATTTGAAGTTCTTGGTATTAAAAAAATACGCATCATAGTCTGTTATCGCATTTTTATCATTAAGCTCCATAGCATATCTGATAAATGTGGATAAATTCGGTATTCCCGTTGTAATATCATGTGTTATAACATACTGAAGCAACTGGCCCATTCTTGCTCTTCCGCCAAATCCATATAAGAGCAATGTCAAATGATGCAGTTCTTTCTTGTTATCTTCCGTAAAAGTTGTACCTTTTTTAGGATAAAAAGTATATACCACAGTCCCTTGTTCTGTTGTAGAATATGTTTCAGAATAGCTCTCTTGTTCAAACCCCGCTTTATTCTGAAAAAGTACTCTCTCATCCCTATGTCCTACAGGAATTATCGGATTGCTGGGAATATCAAGCTTCGACTCGACCTTGCCCACCATAAGAGCATCAGCAATATTAGCAACAGCTTTTTGAGACACTTTAAAATAAGCCTCTAAATCCATAGGTGTATTGATATACGCCTCCAGAAGCTCCCTGTAGCCCTCTTTCTCGCGATTCTGTTGTTCTTCTAACTCTGCTAAAAGTTTCTTATCCTCCATGATAATCGCCTTTCATTATCCTCTGTAAGTTAAAGTATAATGCCCCTTTATAAAATAATAATACAATTATAGTAATTTTTCAAGAAAATTTGTAACCTTGTTGTAAAGTTTTTATTTACATGTTATACTACCCACGTTACAAAGCCCAATTCTAACAAGGTCTATCAGGGCAAAAAACCGAGTGTTCGAGACCTTCCACTCGTAAAACAAAACTAAAGGAGAACTGAATATGAAAAAGAACTTTTCCGCAACGTCACTTGTACATGGTGCATTTATTGCTGCCCTGTACATAATCTTAACGTATCTTGCCAATGCATTTGGACTTGCAAATAACGCAATACAGATACGTTTCTCAGAGGCACTCTGCATTTTGCCAATCTTTACCCCTGCTGCAATATGGGGACTTTTTGCCGGATGTCTTATCAGTAATATGCTTACAGGATGTGTAATTATTGACGTGATTTTCGGAGCACTCGCAACGCTTATCGGCGCCATAGGCACTGCACTTTTAAAAAAGAAGCCTATATTATCCGTACTGCCGCCGATAATTGCAAATATACTAATAATCCCTCCCATACTTTCTTATGTATATAAATTCGAGGGCTCTATCTGGTATTTTGCGCTCACGGTAGGAATCGGCGAAATTATCTCATGTGGTATTCTTGGACTGTTGCTCTACAAAGTACTCGCAAAATATAAAACCATTATCTTTAAATAAAAAAAGGCTGTCGCATTAATTGCGACAGCCTTAAATTTATTTATCAGTCTTTCTTCTGATCAAGAATTGCTGTAAGGAATGCTAAAGCAAGACCCTGGCCCCAGCCCTGGATCCATTCCTTCGGAACACCACGGTAGCCCTCTCTGTCCTTCATAACAGCTGTACCACCTGATACATTAAGAACGCGTCCGTCTTCTGAAATATTCTCAAGAATACCCTTAAGAGCCTTCTGAACATACTTTGCGTGAAGAGGATTTCTGTTATCAATCATGGCAGCTGCGATACCGCATGATGCAGAAACTTCTTCGTAAGCTTCTTCATCATCGAGAATTGTACGCCATAAACCATTCTCTGTCTGCAACAATTTGATTGCTGCAAGCTGGTCCCGTATAGCACATTCTACATCCATGCACGGCGGGTAAAGATACCAGTCTGAAAGATTCTTCTTAACCTGTGACATTGTATAAGCTGCCCATGCATTGGCACGTCCCCAGTAGAAGCCTGACATATGGTCCTTGTTGATATTGTTATATCCGTGATACCAAAGGCTTGTCTTCTCATCCTGAAGGTACTTGATGTGCCAGTAATACTGGTTAAGTGCATCATTGATAAGATCCTGATCTTTAAACTTCGCACCTACTCTGAGCATGAAGAATGCTGCCATGAACAATGTGTCCGCCCAAGCCTGCTCCGGGAAATCATTGTTAGATGATACTGTGTGCTGTAACACGTTATCTCCGAATCTGAGCGCTCTGTTACGAAGGTAATCAATCTTACTCATTACAAGGTCTAAGTACTTCTGCTCGCCTGTTGCCTCATACAGTGAAAACATTGCATGACCCATAGCACAAGCATTAACGTTCCAGCTCGGAAGTCCCATCTCAATGTACTCATCTGTCCACTTAATGAGGAAGTTAAGGTAATCCTCGTTCTTTGTTACACGGTATGCTTCTGAAATACCATAGTAAGCAACTCCACAAGGCCAATCCCATGTAAGATCCATAGTCATTGTCTTACGAACTACGGCATCAATGGCCTTATTTATCTCTTTAACATCATAATCTAATTTGAGCATAATGTCCTCCTAAAATAATATGTATAGCCTACATTATAAGGCATTCTTATATTTTTGTCTACTCACAGACAATTAGTTGATAAAAATATCGTACGGGTCGATTGTTGCCGTAACAACGCCATCAGGTGTTGTTACATTAGCCTTCTGAACATCGCCTGTATTGTTGATGATTACAAGCTTCTTGCTTCCCGGATAATATGCACACTCCGTAAGAGGATTGTCACAAACAAACTTCTCAATATCAGCCTCTGCCTTAGCTGCATAAAGGATTGCTCTCATAAGAAGTCTTGTATTCATAAGGCTGAATCTATAGCCTGACATATAGATACCGCGACCGTTCTTGAAATCATGTGCTGTAATTGCCGGCTTACCGTCAACCTCTGCAAGAACGTCAACGCTTCCATCGAGTACGAATACGCCATCGCATGCGGGAAGTTCGATAGTATCGTTCTGTGCTGTAATAAAGTGATTGTCCTTAACTTCGTAGTTGTACTTACCAAGGCACTTCTTAGTTCCGAGATCCTTATCAACACCGAGTACATGGCTCATCTGGAAGAACTGTGTTGAGAAATCGGTAGCTGAAGGCTCGTTAACGCCGATAAATCCGCCGCCGTTTGCAACCCACTCTGTAAGAATTGCAGTAACCTCTGCATCCTTCCAGTTGTCACCGCCGCTCCATGCACTGTTAAGCACACCTGCGTTGATAATAACCTTAACATCTTTGCCGATACCCTCTTTCTTGATATCGTCAAAGTTCTTGAATTCAACATCAAAAGGAAGTCCTGACAATGACTCGATAATGTTGATTAAATCTACTTCCGGATGCTCATGTAAATGTCCGCTGCATGTCCATGCACGGAGTGAACCCCATGCTGTAAGAATCATTACCTTGCCGGGAATCTCGTAAGGCGCTCCTGCCTCATGGAATGTTTTAAGTAATCTGAACTCATCTGTTACCTTCTCGATATAATCACAGAAATCCGGGAACGGCTCAACAAGGTGAAGATATCCGCCCATACCGATTCTGTCTACAGGTTTACGAAGAAGTGCTCTTCTTACATTCTGCCAGAACTTCTGTGCATCAAGCTTAGGGTTACCGCCCGGTGCAAATGTAGGCTCGCCTGAAAGTCCTGTCGGGAAAAGGTAAGGATGTAAACGAAGCTCGTGTGTCTCAACTTCTGCGTTGGCACAAAGTCTTGCTTCGAAACCGCTGAATACACACTTGATAAGTCCGTCAAAGCCAAACTGTGTAAATCTCTCGCCGTTAGGCTCTACACCAATCCAGCTGTCATCATAAAATACATATGCTTTCTTGCCGTATTTATGTACCATGTCGATGCACTTCTTACCGAATTCGATAACGAAACGGTTGATGAAATCCATCCACTCTCTGTATTTCTTAGTAGGTGCATTCTGTGTCTGGTTGTACTTACCGCCATTGATGAAATCCTCTGATGTCATCTTGTAGCCTTTCTCCGCCTCAAAAGCTCGAAGTGCAATAGGGTTGGCTGTAAAATCATATGAACCCCAGTCTGAAAGCACGTCTCTCTTCTTGGAATCATCTGACCAGAACCATGCAAAGTTGTAAAACATTGATGTAAAACGAACTACTGTTGTAGCGGGATGTGTTACACACCAATCCTCCAACCATCTAAGAATCTCTTCCTGTGTCTCGGGGCACATCGGCTCAACTGCCATAAGGTGTTCTTTATCGCCCCAATCATTAGTGATATGGTTGTACATTGAAATTTCTTCCCAAAGTCTGATTGCAAGGAAGTTAACTGTATAGTTGTGATATTTCTTAGCGTTTCTTACTGTAACAATACCTGTTTCTTTATTAAAATCCCAATCTGCAAGAGCAACCTCTTCACCAGATGTACGGTCAAATACCTGCCAAAATTCCTTAGCATCATCATAAGTATTAACCATGAACTGCTGTGTGAAATATCCCTTAATCGGATCAATCTCAACAACGTCGCTCTCTGCCATAACCGGATTACTCATAAGGAAATTCTGCTGTAACTTGTCCATGTTCTGCTTAGCCCATGCATTAACTGAACGGATAAGACAAATTGTTGAATAAATTCCATAACCTGAGTTGGTAATCTCATCTGAAAGCACTGTTCCGTCACTGTCACGGATTACGTCTGCTCCCCATTTTTTTGCAAGTCTGAGTGTAAGCTCTTCATATCCGGATTCGCCCGGAAGTGTAAAGCTGTCTCTGATTAAATCTGCCATCTTTTTCTTCCTTTCATATAAAAAATTGTTTTATCAATTATTTTCCTATACAAAGTATATTCTATATTATACATGCGCTTTTGTCAAAGACTTAACTCTTCTAATCCCAATAATCGGGACACTCCGTAAAAAGTCTCTTAACAACGTCATACGAAAGCTTTCTTCTGCGGAATTCATCTACAATTCCCTTGTTGTTACGCGTTCTGGGTCTGTTCATAAACCACTCACGGTTAACGCGGATATCACAAAACTGCCAGATATAAAGGCCCATACACGGTGTATATGCCATTACCTCCGTAAGTTGCTTCTCCAAGGTCTCAGCCTGATATTCCTCCGTCCACTTGTCATGGTCGTGACTTCTGAAACCATAAATCGCACCCGCACCAATCTCGGTAATAAGAAAAGGCTTATCTCCTCCGTTACCTTCGTCCCTTGTCCATGTGTAAAGTCCGTCAATCTTTTCTGCCGCTGTTATGTCCTCATACCAGTACGGATATATATTCCATGAAACAACATCCGGAAGGTCCATACATATATCCTTTTTAAACTTACAGCTTGCGGAGCTGCATGGTCTTGATAAGTCAAGCTTCCTGATAAGTTCATACTGCGCCGCATAGCAGGGTCTTGCCTTAGGCGAATCACTTGCAAACTCGTTCATGATTCCCCAGATATAAATACTCGGATGATTATAGTGATATGTAATCATCTCTTCAATAACCTGCTCACACTGTCTCTCAAAATTAGGATTATCACAAAGGTCGTCATCGCCCGCTCTCAAGTGATGCTCCTCCCATACAAGAATTCCGAGCTCATCACACAAATCAAGGAATCTCTCGTCATTGGGATAATGAGATGTTCTGATGGAATTACCGCCCATGTCTTTTACAAGATTAAGGTCATATGCCATCGCTTCAAGCGGAAGCGCACAGCCGTACTGCGGATGGTCCTCGTGACGGCAAAAACCTTTTATTCTTATCGGTCTTCCGTTAATAAGAATTCTATCCTTTGTCACTTCTACTTTACGGAAACCTGTTCTGTCTATAAGGTCATCTATTGCCTCACCGTTCTTAATAAGTTTGGCACTTATCTCGTACAGATTAGGCTCCTCCATAGACCATGTCTCAACACCCTCAAAGAATACTTCTTCCGAAAAAAGCACACTCTTTCCGGATGCCGCACAAAGTCCGCTTTTTACAAAGCCTGTATTATGAAGTACAACCTCCAGATCAGTCACCTGTACTTCATCTGAAATATTATTAACAAAAATCTCAACCTTCGCAAGCCAACCGTTATCCTTCGCTTCAATCGGAGTCACATGAATACCTTCAATATAGATATCGCCTATCTCTTCAAATGCCACTCCTCGTGAAATTCCGCCATAGGACATATAATCATTGGGTCTGTTAAGTGCATAATCCTCTTTAAAAGAATTATCAACAACTACCCTAAGGCTATGTATTCCCGGCTTCAAATCTTTAACCACAGCATCAAACGGTGTATACGCATTATAATGCTTTGCAACCTCCCTGCCGTCAACATAAACCCAAGCCATATGACTTACACCCTTAAATTCAAGACGCACATTACCTTCCGCCTCAAATTCAGTTGTGTATTCAGCTTCAGCCCTGTAATTCTCAAAACCGGGATATGTCTCCCAACAGCTCGGAACAGTAACCTTAATCACCTGTCCTGCCCTGTCACCTTCTCTTGCAGAAAAGTTCCACAAGCGTTCAGAAAGCTCTGTCTGCCTTCTGATTTTATGTGTCAAAAAAGTACGAAGCATATAAAACCTCCTTTATCAAGTCATTACCTCTCCATTTTAACATAAAAACAATTATACTTGAAACATGCATTTATTAAAAATAGAGTAATTTTTCTAAATGATGTCATATATGATATTTTAGTTTTTTTCACTTTAAATTTAAAAAAGTATGGACTATAATATTTCATATAATTATGTTAAAA
>JAZNXQ010000197.1:0-7273 GCA_045593945.1 Lachnospiraceae bacterium
ATTATGGAGAACAAATAGGAAGGATGATAGAGCGTGAATGATTTAATCATTCCGATTCATTCCGGTTCAAAAGAACCGATTTATGAACAAATCTATCGTTTCATGAAGGCTGAGATTAAGAAGGGAAACCTGCCGGCAGGAGAGAGAGTTCCCTCTACGAGAAAGCTTGCAGAGAATTTGCAGATTAGCAGAAGTACTGTTGAGATGGCATATGAGCAACTTTTGGCAGAGGGATATATTATTTCGCAACCGTACAAAGGATATTTTGTTGCGCAGATGGAAGAGTTAACTCAGAGTGATATACCAAAGGTTACAAAGGCAGAGCAGAATCCGGTGATTTTGGAGACTGCCTGCCTTTATGATTTTTCTCCGAGAGGTATTGATCTTGAGCATTTTCCATATGGAGTATGGCGTAAAATTACGAGAAATATCCTGCAGGAGGATAATAAAGAACTTTTCGGTAACGGTCATTCACAGGGCGATGAAGAACTTAGAATAGCGATTTGTAATTATCTGCATTATGCAAGAGGTGTTAAGGCTACACCGGATTCAATGATTGTGGGAGCCGGTAACGAGTATCTGCTTATGCTGCTTGCACAGCTTCTAGGTAAGAGAGTTGTGGCGGTTGAGAATCCGACATATCTGCAGGCGGCAAGAGTGCTCAAAAGTCAGGGGTTTACGGTTAAGCCCGTAGAACAGGACAGCCAGGGCATGAGCCTTTTGTCTCTTAGGGGAGATGAAGATATTGATATTGCATATGTAATGCCGTCCCATCAATATCCTCTCGGGACGGTAATGCCTATAAAGAGAAGGCTGGAGCTTCTTTCATGGGCAGGCGAGAAGGAAGGCAGATATATAATTGAGGATGATTATGACAGCGAGTTCCGTTATAAGGGTAAGCCTATTCCGGCGCTTCAGGGAACGGATAGCGGGGACAAGGTTATATATATGGGAACGTTTTCACGCTCAGTTGCACCGGCAATTCGTGTGAGTTATATGGTTCTTCCGGATGAGCTTGCGAGGAAATACCGAAGTAATATCGGTTTTTATTCATCGACAGTATCAAGAATTGACCAGAGGATACTCACAGAGTTTATTACAGGCGGATATTTTGAGAGACATCTTAACAGGATGCGTACGATATATAAAGCAAAGCATGATTGTATTCTTGAAGAACTTGCTAAATTTCCGTTTGAATACAAGGTACATGGTGAAAATGCAGGAACACATATTTTGATGGAATTTTCGGTAGGAATAGAATATGAGCAGACACTTATTTCAGCAGCACGTGAGGCAGGTGTTACGGTTTACGGTCTTTCTGCATATTATTACAGCGGAAGTCCGGACAGGGCTACGATTTTGCTTGGTTATGCAAAAATGTCAGAGCAGTTAATTAAAGAAGGTCTTGCCCTGCTTAAGGAAGTATGGAGCAAAACGCTACAGGATATAAAGTAATTTTGGGAGGAAAATATGAAAGAACAATTATACACAATACCGGTTAATGATGCGTTTGACGAGGGCGGGGAATGTCCCGTGTGTTCAATGTGGAAAAGCCTTGAGAAGGCATCGGTCGAGTATACCATGGGTCCCAGCTACATGGAAGATGATGTAAGAATGGAGACGGACAGGGTAGGTTTTTGCAAGCCTCACATGCAGATGCTTTGGGACGAGAATAACAGACTTGGACTTGCACTTGTGCTGCAGACACATATGCAGAAGACTACAAGAGACCTTAAGAAGATGATTAACAGTCCGTTTAAGGGCGGCGGTTTTCTTAAGAAGAGAGAAGAGAGTCCGATGGTTTCTTATATCAAGAGACTCAATCAGAGTTGTTTTGTATGTGAGAGAGTGAACGGATTTTTTGAACGTTACATAGTTACGATTTTTTATCTGTGGCAGAATGATAAAAATTTTCAAAAGAAATACCTTGAGTCCAAAGGCTTTTGTACGGATCATTTTGGAATGCTTATGGATGAGGCCCCGCGTAATCTCATGGGAGATGACTTGAAAGAGTTTGTTCGTGCGACGGGAAGAATCTATGTGGAGAACATGGAGCGCCTGATTGGTGATGTGGATTGGTTTGTCAACAAGTTCGATTATCGTTACAAAGATGAGCCATGGAAGAATTCCCGCGATGCGGTACAGCGTGCGATGATTAAGACGAACGGTATTTTACCGGAACAGGATAAAAAATAAGTTTTAATAAAAACACCCGGGTATCATAAGATATCCGGGTATCACATTGCTTATTCTGTTATGTCGCTTGTGTCTTCTGCGGGAGCAACTTCAACATCCGCTGTAGCAGAAGCACCTTCTTCAAAAGGAATTGACACATATTCGCGCTTTAAGTCTTCGCAGTCTTCTTCGTCTTCGAAGTCATCATCGAAATCTTCGTCATCAACAGGTTTTGCGATAAAGTTCTTATAAATTACAAATGCACCGGCGATAATTGCGGCAAGTACCACTATGCCGGTCAATATCTTAACAATAGTATTCTTTTTCATAATAAGCTCCTTTCTCAAATATATTAGCATGATAGTATTGTAATACTTTTTGGCAAAAAAGAAAAGGGGTATGTTGTAAATATTTTACGGGAAGGAGAAAAATTATGCAGGAAAGTGAAAATATCAAGATATGTAATTGTAATATACCGCCCAAAATTCAGCAGGATAAGATGTTTGATGCCATTGCAAGGTATATTGAAGGTATACCGGAAGAAGAATGTGTCGATGATAAGGAATATGAGCGAAGGCTTGCAATTTGTGAAAATTGTGACGGCAGAATGGGACCTACGTGCAAATATTGCGGATGTTTTGTACTGGCTCGTGCAAAGAAGAGCAGTCAGGATTGCCCGATGCCGGGAAATAACAGGTGGCAGTCAGGTAATTTATAAAAAATATATAAAATCCAAACTAATTGGTAAAAACAAGAAAACGAGAGAAAAAACGAGAAAAAAAGAGAAAAGTAAAAGATATGCAACTGTTTAAAAGCAAATTTACCCTTGCATATTCAAAGGAAAATATTTATTATATAACTAATTGTTTAGCACTCGACCATAAAGAGTGCTAATAACAAAAAGGAGGAAATCAGAATGAAATTAGTACCCTTAGGTGACAGAGTTGTATTGAAGCAGCTCGTAGCAGAAGAAACAACAAAATCAGGAATTGTTATAACAGGCCAGGCAAAAGAGAAAGAGCAGCAGGCAGAAGTTATCGCTGTAGGACCGGGCGGTGTTGTTGACGGTAAAGAAGTTACAATGCAGGTTAAAGTAGGCGATAAGGTTATCTTCGCTAAATATTCAGGAACAGAAGTTAAGATTGACGACGTTGAATATATCGTTGTTAAGCAGAACGACATTCTTGCGATTGTAGAATAATTATAAGTTTTTAGGAGGTCATTATAATGGCAAAGGAAATTAAGTATGGCGCAGAAGCCAGAGCCGCTTTGGAAGCAGGCGTTAATAAATTGGCAAATACAGTAAAAGTAACACTCGGACCGAAGGGAAGAAATGTTGTTCTTGACAAATCTTTTGGTGCTCCGCTCATTACCAATGATGGTGTTACAATTGCAAAAGAGATAGAACTTGAAGATGCTTTCGAGAACATGGGTGCACAGCTTGTCAAAGAAGTTGCAACTAAGACTAACGATGTTGCAGGTGATGGTACAACAACAGCTACAGTTCTTGCACAGGCAATGATTAATGAAGGTATGAAGAACCTCGCAGCAGGTGCTAACCCTATCGTTTTAAGAAGAGGTATGAAGAAAGCTACAGATGTGGCTGTTGAAGCTATTGCTAACATGAGCAGCAAGGTTGACGGCAAGAACCAGATTGCAAGAGTAGCTGCTATTTCAGCAGGTGATGATGAAGTAGGAAGCCTTGTTGCAGATGCAATGGAGAAGGTATCTAACGATGGTGTTATCACAATTGAAGAGTCTAAGACAATGCAGACAGAACTCGACCTTGTAGAAGGTATGCAGTTTGACCGTGGATATATTTCAGCTTACATGGCAACTAATATGGATAAGATGGAAGCTCTTCTCGAGGATCCTTACATCCTTATCACAGATAAGAAGATTGCTAATATTCAGGAGATTCTTCCTTTACTTGAGCAGGTTGTTCAGTCAGGTGCTAAATTACTCATCATTGCAGAGGATATTGAGGGAGAGGCTCTTACAACTCTTATCGTTAACAAGTTAAGAGGAACATTTAACGTAGTTGCTGTTAAGGCTCCGGGCTATGGTGACAGAAGAAAAGAAATGCTTAAGGATATTGCAATTCTTACAGGTGGTCAGGTAATTTCAGAGGAAGTTGGTCTTGATCTTAAAGAAGCTTCACTTGAGATGTGCGGACGCGCTAAGTCAGTTAAGGTACAGAAAGAAAATACAATCATCGTTGATGGTGAAGGTGACAAGGCTGCAATCGCAGCAAGAGTTGCACAGATTCGTGCACAGATTGAAGAGACAACTTCTGAGTTTGACAGAGAGAAATTACAGGAGAGACTTGCTAAAATGGCAGGTGGTGTTGCAGTTATCCGCGTAGGTGCTGCTACAGAGACAGAGATGAAAGAGAAGAAGCTTCGTATGGAAGATGCTCTTGCTGCTACAAAGGCTGCAGTTGAAGAGGGCGTTATCGCAGGTGGCGGTTCTGCTTACATTCATGCAGCAAAAGAAGTTGCTAAGCTTGCAGAGACTCTTGAAGGTGACGAGAAGACAGGTGTTAAGATTATTCTTAAAGCTCTTGAAGCTCCGTTATTCAGCATTGTTTCAAATGCAGGTCTTGAGGGCTCAGTTGTAATCAACAAGGTTAAAGAGCAGAATCCGGGATACGGATTTGATGCATACAAGGAAGAGTACGTTAATATGATTGAAGCGGGTATCCTTGATCCTGCCAAGGTTACAAGAAGCGCTCTTCAGAACGCTAACAGCGTTGCATCAACACTTCTTACAACAGAATCAGTTGTTGCAACAATTAAAGAAGATGTTCCCGCAATGCCGGCAGGCGCAGGCGGAATGGGCATGATGTAAACGATAAACGACGAATGCAAAATCAGGTACAGGACACTTTTGCCGCTTGCGGTAAAAAGTGTTCCTGTACCTGATTTTATATGAGTGTAACGAATATCGAGGAAAACCGAAGGTTTTTCGAGATAGGCATTCGTCGAAGTCAAATTGTCTGCGTAGCAGACGCTAAAGCGCGAAAGCGCGAATTTGCGAGTCTAACAGGAAAACCGAAGGTTTTTCGAGATAGGCATTCGTCGTATATAAAAATTTTATATTTTCAATCTTCCATATTTGAGGATTTTTAGGTATAATAGTTTTAAACTTTATGCAGAAGAAAGGAGAGTATGATGCAGCATAATTTGATTGCGCGTCATACGAAGATATTGATGGGTGATTTATATTCAGAATGGCTGGTTAAGCGTAAGACACCGGCATATGCATTTCCGGTTAAGATTTTAATTTTTGCGGCTATGATGATAGCTCTTACATTAGCAATACTTACACTTAATGTTGTGATATTTATTGCAGCTATTGCAATCGGTGTAGGATTTTATTTTTATTCAACAAGTGTTAATCTTGAGTTTGAATATATCTATGTGAACGGAGAACTTGATGTTGATAAAATCATGAATCAGGCGAGAAGAAAGAGAGCACTTACTTTTGATATGAATCATCTTGAGATTATTGCTCCAGAGGGTTCTCATCATCTTGACAGCTACAATAATAAGATTTGCAAGACTTTTGATTTTTCATCAGGTGATAAGGAAAGTACAGGTCGTTATGTTATGTACGGAACAGTTAAGAATGAAATGATTAAGGTTATTTTGGAGCCTAATGACAGAATACTCAATGATATGAGAATGAGCTCACCGAGAAAAGTTATATTGTAATAAAAAGTTTTGAAAAAAATTTTAAATCGGTTGACAGTGGAAATTTTATTTGATAATATAAGACAATTAAATCCGAAATACAATTTTATATTTGAGAAAGAGAGGACAAACACATGGGTAAAATTATCGGTGACGGCATTACATTTGACGACGTGTTATTGGTGCCGGCTTATTCGGAAGTAACTCCGAACATGATTGATGTTTCAACATGGCTTACCAAGAAGATTCGCTTGAACATTCCTTTTATGAGTGCCAGCATGGATACTGTTACAGAGCACAGAATGGCAATTGCGATGGCAAGACAGGGAGGAATCGGAATTATCCATAAGAATATGTCAGTTGAGCAGCAGGCTGAAGAAGTTGATAAGGTTAAGCGTTCAGAGAACGGTGTTATTACAGATCCTTTTTCACTTTCACCTGAGCATACTCTTAAGGATGCCAATGATTTGATGGCTAAGTTCAGAATTTCCGGTGTACCGATTACTGAGGGCAAGAAGCTTGTCGGAATTATTACTAACCGTGATTTGAAGTTTGAAACAGACTTCTCCAAGAAGATTAAGGAATCCATGACTTCTGAAGGCTTAATTACAGCTAAGGAAGGCATTACACTTGAAGAAGCAAAGGCTATCCTTGCAAAGGCAAGAAAAGAAAAACTTCCGATTGTTGACGATGATTTTAACCTTAAAGGTTTGATTACAATTAAAGATATTGAGAAGCAGATTAAGTATCCTTTATCTGCTAAGGATGACCAGGGCAGACTTCTCTGTGGTGCGGCAGTAGGTATCACTGCTAATGTTCTGGAGCGCGTGGCTGCTTTGGTGGCTGCAAAGGTTGACGTGGTGGTATTGGATTCCGCGCACGGTCATTCCCAGAATGTATTAAATTGTGTAAAGATGATTAAAGAAGCATATCCTGATTTGCAGGTAATTGCCGGTAACGTGGCAACAGGTGAGGCGACCAAGGACCTGATTGAAGCAGGTGCAGATGCTGTTAAGGTAGGTATCGGCCCCGGTTCCATCTGTACCACCCGTGTGGTTGCAGGTATCGGTGTTCCTCAGATCAGTGCGATTATGGACTGTTACGCAGTAGCCAAATCCTATGGTATTCCTATCATCGCAGACGGCGGTATCAAGTACTCCGGCGATATCACCAAAGCAATTGCTGCAGGCGGTAACGTATGTATGATGGGTAGTATGTTTGCAGGATGTGAAGAGAGCCCCGGAGACTTCGAATTGTTCCAGGGTAGAAAATACAAAGTATACCGTGGTATGGGTTCCATCGCAGCGATGGAGAACGGAAGCAAAGACCGTTACTTCCAGAGCAATGCAAAGAAATTGGTTCCCGAAGGTGTAGAAGGACGTGTTGCCTACAAGGGCAATGTA
>JAZNXQ010000198.1:0-2263 GCA_045593945.1 Lachnospiraceae bacterium
GAAGATTTCTTCGGCGATATGGATTTCAAGGTTGCAGGTACAAAAGACGGTATCACAGCTATCCAGATGGATATCAAGATTCACGGTCTTACAAGAGCAATCATCGAAGAAGCTATCAGAAGAACAAGAGAAGCAAGAATGTATATTCTTGATGAAGTTATGCTTAAGGCAATCGCTGAGCCTAGACCGGAAGTTGGTCCTTACGCTCCTAAGATTGTTCAGATTCAGATTGACCCTGCTAAGATTGGTGAGGTTGTTGGTCAGAGAGGTAAGACAATCAACGCAATCATCGAGCAGACAGGTGTTAAGATTGATATCACAGACGACGGTGCTGTTTCAGTTTGTGGTACAGAGCAGGCTAAGATGGACGAAGCAATCAAGATGATCCAGACTATCGTTACAGACTTTGAAGAAGGTCAGGTATTCGAAGGTAAGGTTATCAGCATTAAGGAATTCGGTGCATTCTTAGAGTTTGCTCCGGGTAAAGAAGGTATGGTTCATATTTCCAAGATTAGCAACGAAAGAATTAACCGTGTAGAAGATGTTCTTACACTCGGTGATGTTGTTAAGGTTGTTTGCCTTGGCAAAGACAAGATGGGAAGAATCAGCTTCAGCATTAAGGATTGCAAATAATAGCATAAGCTATGGGAGATGAAATTATGAGTCTTTTATATAAAAGTACAAGAAGTGTAAGTGAACCGGTAACGGCTTCAATGGCAATTTTAAAAGGACTTGCTGATGACGGCGGTTTATTCGTGCCGGAGAGCATTCCGAGCCTTGATGTGAGCATGGAAGCACTTTCCAAGATGACATATCAGGAAGTTGCATATGAAGTAATGAAGAAATTCCTTACAGACTTTACAGAAGAAGAGTTAAAGGGCTGTATCGACAGAGCATACGATTCTAAGTTCGATACTGAGGATATCGTAGAGCTTGTTAAAGCAGACGGCGCTTATTATATTGAGTTGTTCCACGGTGCAACAATCGCATTTAAGGATATGGCATTGTCAATCCTTCCTCACCTTATGACAGTATCTGCTAAGAAGAACAATGTTTCTAAGGAAATAGTTATTCTTACTGCAACTTCAGGTGATACAGGTAAAGCCGCACTTGCAGGTTTTGCAGATGTTCCGGGAACCAAGATTATTGTATTTTATCCGAAGAACGGTGTAAGTATGATTCAGGAACTTCAGATGGTAACTCAGAAGGGTGCAAACACACACGTAATCGGTATTACAGGTAACTTTGATGACGCGCAGAACGGTGTTAAGGCTATTTTTGGTGATGCAGACATGAAGGCTGAGCTTGATAAGGCAGGCTTCCAGTTCTCATCAGCCAACTCAATCAACATCGGACGTCTTGTTCCGCAGATTGTATACTATGTATATTCTTACGCTAAGCTTTTGGCTGAAGACGAGATTAAGTCGGGAGAGAAGATTAACATCGTAGTTCCTACAGGTAACTTCGGTAACATCCTTGCTGCTTACTACGCTAAGAATATGGGTGTTCCGGTTGAGAAGCTTATCTGTGCATCTAATGACAACAAAGTTCTTTATGACTTCTTTGCAACAGGCTGCTATGATAAGAACAGAGAGTTCATTCTTACAACATCACCTTCAATGGATATTCTTATCTCAAGTAACCTTGAGAGACTTATCTACAAGATTGCAGGAGAGGATGCTGTTAAGAACAAGGAACTTATGAACGCATTGTCAGCAGGCGGAAAGTACACAATTACTGATGATATGAAAGCGAAACTTGCAGATTTCATCGGCGGATATGCAACAGAAGCTGAGACAGCGGATACAATCCACGCTATCTACGAAAATACAGGTTATATCATGGATACTCATACAGCAGTTGCTGCGTCTGTATACAAGAAGTACGTTGCAGATTCTAAGGATGAGACTAAGACGGTTATCGCTTCAACAGCAAGTCCTTATAAGTTTGCAAGAAGCGTTATGAATGCTATTGATGCGAAGTATGACGCAATGGCAGATTTTGACCTCATCGACGAGCTCGAGAAGCTTTCAGGTGTAGCAATCCCTAACGCCGTACAGGAAATCCGCAATGCAGATATCCTTCACAAGACAGTATGTGCTCCCACAGAGATGAAGCAGGAAGTACTTAAGTTCTTAGGAATAAACTAATCAAAATAAAAATGAGGCAGTTGCAAATTAGTGCGCTGCCTTTTTTGTTGTCCGAAGGCACGGCTTGCCATACAGTACAGCTTTAGGGCGGTATTTAATTTCCGAAGGCAACA
>JAZNXQ010000199.1:0-1793 GCA_045593945.1 Lachnospiraceae bacterium
GCAAGGAGGTCGTGGATGAAAATGGACTTTCTTAAAAAACTGGTACCTCCGGGAATGGAGTATAAACCGGAACTTAGATTTTATATAACAGGACTTATATGCGCAGGTTTATACAGTCTTTCATTCTTTGTAAGGTACTTCGACGCAAGATATGCGCTTTATGAGCACTACGATTATAAGAGTGTTCTGATTGAAGGGGTGAAGATCGCGGATTTTGGTGGGATTCTCGGATACGCGCTTGTGGGTTTTGCATTCCTTGCAGTATGCATGCTTGGGTTTATTGTGTATCACTATCTGTACTACAGGCAGGGTAGCAAAAGCGTCTATCTTATGAAGCGGCTTCCGAGCAAACATGAGCTTCACAAAAGGGCGATTGCGCTACCTATGCTTGCAATACTTGGTTGTCTTGTGGCGGCATTAATTATTATGCTACTTTATTTTGCGATATATATGCTTGCAACACCAAAGCAGTGTTTGTTGCCAAATCAGTGGCAGGAATTATGGAGGATTTAATATGCTTGAAATAAAAAATTTGTCAAAATCCTATACTGGAAAAAGAGCTTTAAATGATGTGAGCCTGACGATTCCGAGAGGCGAGATAGTCGGCTTATTCGGTGAAAACGGTGCCGGAAAAACAACACTTATGAAATGTATCCTTGGTTTTCATGGTTACTCGGGAGATATTACACTTGACGGAGCGCCGATTACAACTAAGAATATTGCGAAGATTTCTTTTGCGACAAGTGAGCATTCCTTTTTCCCGAATCTCTCGCCGATGGGACACAAGGAGTTTTATGAGGAGCATTTTCCGGATTTTTCGGAAAAACGTTTTAATGGCCTTATGGAGTTCTTTGAGCTTCCGATGCATAAGGCACTTAAGAACTTTTCGACCGGACAGAAGAATCAGTTTGAGGTAATTCTTGCGCTTTGTCAGGGGGCCGATTATATACTTATGGATGAGCCGTTTGCAGGCAATGACGTATTTAATCGAGAGGATTTTTATAAGGTGTTACTTGGTATTCTTGAGCCCAATGAGACAGTGCTTTTGTCGACGCATTTGATTGAAGAAGTGTCGGAGTTTATCGGAAGAGCGGTGCTTATCCGCAAAGGTAAAATCGTAGGAGATGTGACTACGATGGAGCTTGAAGAAGAAGGCAAGACTTTGATGAATTATATCAAAGAGACTTATAATTATCGCGCCGACAGGGTAAGCAAGGCGCTTGATGAGATTTCCGGGGAGGCGAAATAATGAAGAAGGTTCTGGCTCTTATGGCAGTGCTTCTTATCGCGTCGGTCGGAATATTTTGTGCGGTGGGAGCAACGGTAAATGAAAATAAGGATACGGTTGTTATTACCGAGAATATCCTATACGGCGATAAGTCAGCGGCAGAGGGGATAACAATAAAAAATCAGAACAGATATGACAGGCATCTGTTCTGGGACACGACATACACGATTGGTGAGCCTGCAAAGTATGATACGGAGTTTTGGTTTTCAGCGGTAGAGTTGCGTAGGAATAACCCGCGTAATAATATGGGAATTGCACTGGAGATAGATATTGCGTACGGTTGTGATTTTGATACTCCGGCAGAGGAGCAGCCGGGAATCGAGAGGGCTTATAAGGAATTGTATGACGCGGCAAAGCCCGGCGAAGAATTAAAGAAGGTTATCAGGTTAAGGGATTATTATGAGTATTATCCGGTAGGTATAGAGATTGATTTGCCGGATACTTACTGGCATGGTTTTTCGCATGAAAACCTTCACTGGTCGGAGGAGTATAATGATTACAAGTA
>JAZNXQ010000200.1:0-3244 GCA_045593945.1 Lachnospiraceae bacterium
GAATTTAATATTTATGTTAAATCTATGTAAAATCCTTACTTTGTCGTGGATTTTTACATGAATTATTTTTAAAAACAATTCGAATTCTGGTTCCTTCACTAAGAGCACTTTCTATATGATACTCTGCATTAAGAAAAGCCACGCCGTGCTTTACTATCGAAAGCCCCAGTCCCGTTCCGCCTATTTCCTTAGAATGGCTCTTATTTACCCGATAGAATCTTTCGAATACTCTCTCCTGTTCTTCCGGCGAAATACCTATTCCGTTATCCCTTACGGCAACTTCGACCCTGTCTTCAAACTTGTCTATTGTTACTTTTACAAAGCCCTTTTCTTTATTGTATTTTACGGCGTTATCGCAAAGATTAAAAATAATCTCATCTATTATTTGCTCTACCCCGTATATTACGGTACTCTCGCCCCAAAGTTCAAGTTCTATGCCCCTGCTGTCGGCAACGGGACGAAGATGCTCCAAAACTGCTCTACAAGTCTCATACAAATCAACTTCTTCCCATTTGACCGGCAATGCCTCTTCATCGAGCTGCGAAAGCTTAATAATATCCCCAACAAGCGTAATAAGACGTTGTGCCTCATCATAAATATTGCCGGCAAACCTATTTAGATCCTCTTCTCTTTTTACAAGGCCGTCCCTGATAATCTCCGCAAATCCCGATATGGAAGTAAGCGGCGTCTTAAGCTCATGTGAGACATTTGCCGTAAATTCACGCCTCATTCTGTCTCGATTCTCGTGTTCCCGCCTAAGTTCATTCATCTGGCTTGCAATCTGCTCATTTTTCTTCGTTATCTGCTCTATAAGCGGTGAAAATTCACTGCTTACATCACTTCCCGAAGGCTCATCCCAATCTATCCTGCCAAGCTCTTTTGAAATACTGTCAGCAATCCACTTTGAAGCTATGACAGCAATTATTGCAACAAGCAAAATACCCACAACACTTGCAATTACAATTGTATACAGTGCTTCTTTTGAAAGCTTAAGATTACCGGACAGCGCAATTACCACGAGAGTCGCAAGTGCCCATACTACCGCAGCAGAAAAGAAGATTGCTGAAAAAATCTTTCTTCTCATACACGCTCTCCTATCTTATAACCTACACCGCGGATTGTCTCTATCAAATCTCCCGCCTGCAAAAGCTTCTGTCTGAGCGTCCTTATATGCACGTCAACCGTTCTGCTCTCACCGTCAAAAGAATATCCCCACACCTTGGTAAGAATCTGATCCCTGCTCATAACAATACCTCTGTTTTCAAGAAGCAGGCAAAGCATGTCAAACTCTTTAAGCGTTAGTACAATATCCTCATCTCCAACCTTAACCGTATGACTGGCGGGACAGACATAAAGCTCACCGATTTTATAATCCTTTTTCTTAACAGCCTCTGTCTTCGTCTCCGTCCTTCTAAGGAGTGCTTTTATTCTTGCAATAAGTTCCATCATACCAAAAGGCTTAGGCATGTAGTCGTCGGCTCCCATATCAAGACCGATTACCTTGTCGTACTCACTACCCTTGGCGGTAAGCATCATAATCGGGATATTCCTATTTACCTCTGAAGCACGAAGCTTCTTAAGTATCTGCAGTCCATCCTCCTCAGGAAGCATGATATCCAGAAGAATCAAATCCGGCCTTGCCTGCTCCATAGCCTGCCAAAACAGGGACGGTCTCTCAAAACCCACAGTATCTATACCTGTGTTGTTAAGCGTATAAACCACCAGCTCACGTATGTTGTTGTCATCTTCTACCAAATATATCATGCCAAGAACCTCCTGCCTGTTCCAATCCTTATCACATTGCAATATCCCGATAACCGGGTTTTCTTTTTATTATAGTAATCTAACCATCATATAATAGTTTACCATACAGTAGCTGCATTTGAAAAGCAAAAAAGTTTCTCTAAACAAAAAAGTCATGCACATCACTGCGCATGACTTCAGTAATTATATTTTATTTGTCCTTACCTGTCTTACCAAACATACCTTTTTTCTTCTTCTCGCCACCATTGTCACGGCTGATACCCTTCATTGCATCATCAAAGCTTCTTAAAGCTTCCTTCTGCTCCTCATTAAGCTTCTCCGGCACCTGAACGATAAGTGTAACATAATGGTCGCCTCGCACAGACTTGTTACGAAGTGACGGAACACCCTTGCCTTTTAGGCGCACCTTGGTATCTGTCTGGGTTCCGGGCTTAACATCAAATGCAACCTCACCGTCAACAGTCTTAATTCTGATTTCACCACCAAGTGCAGCATCCACAAAAGATATCGGCATTGTGGAATAAATGTTGGTATCCTGTCTCTGGAAAACGGGGTGTCTTGAAACATTAACCTCTACAAGAAGGTCTCCGCGTTCGCCACCGTTAACACCGGGCTCGCCCTTTTCCCTGATTCTGATACTCTGTCCGTTATCTATACCGGCAGGAATTGAAACCTGGATTTTCTTCTTGGAAGAAATATATCCTGTGCCGTAACAGTCAGGGCACTTCTCCTTAACAACGCTACCCGTACCGCCGCATTCAGAACATGTCTGAACGTTACGCACCATACCGAAAAGTGACTGTTGGGTATAAACCACCTGACCTTTACCGTTACATTTAGTACAGGTCTGCTTGCTTGTTCCGGGCTTAGCACCTGAACCGTTACATTTGGTACATGTATCCTTAAGAGTAAGTTCAAGCTCTTTCTCAACACCAAACACAGCTTCTTCAAATGTAATGCGGACTGCAGCGCGGACATTGGCACCTCTCATCGGTCCGTTGCTCTGACGTCTGCTTCTGCTTCCGCCACCAAACAAATCACCGAATAAATCGCCGAAAATGTCACCCATGTCATTCATGTTAAAGTCAAATCCACCGAATCCGCCTGCACCGCCACCGGCGCCGCCTTCAAAAGCCGCATGCCCAAACTGGTCGTACTGACGTCTCTTCTCAGGGTCACTAAGTACGGCATATGCTTCAGAGGCCTCTTTAAATTTAGCTTCTGCTTCAGAATCTCCCGGATTGGTATCGGGATGATATTTTTTTGCCAATACACGGTATGCTTTTTTTAAGGCTGCATCGTCTGCATCCTTGCCCACACCGAGTACTTCGTAGTAATCTCTCTTATTTGCCATATCTGCTCCAATATACTGTAAGATATGTGAAACCGGCTGCTTCGCTTCTTTAAAGCTCCCGCATCCGGATAATTCGTAGCTCCGCATTATCATGCTACGCTACTCATTATCTACACTCGTCAAATA
>JAZNXQ010000201.1:0-2951 GCA_045593945.1 Lachnospiraceae bacterium
ACACTTCTTAAGGAACTTTGTAAGGTCGGCGGAATCCAATGGATAAGAATTTTGTATTGTTACCCTGAGGAGATAACGCTGGAACTTATAGATGTAATTAAGGAAGAACCTAAGATTTGTCATTATCTTGATATTCCGATTCAGCATGCTGATGATACGGTACTTAAGCGTATGGGCAGAAGAACTAATCAGGAGGATCTTCGTAATGTTATAGGTCTTTTAAGAAGAGAGATTCCCGATATTGTGCTGAGAACGACACTAATCAGCGGTTTTCCGGGTGAGACACAGGAGCAGCACGAGGAGCTATACAGATTTGCTGATGAAATGGAATTTGACAGACTTGGAGTGTTTGCTTATTCACCTGAGGAAGATACACCTGCGGCGAAACTTCCGGACCAGGTTGATGATGAGGTTAAGGAAGACAGACGTGACGAACTTATGGAACTTCAGCAGGAGATAGCATTTGAGAAAGCGCAGGAGAAGATAGGTAATATCTATGAGGTATTAATTGAAGGTAAGATACCTGATGCTAATGCATATGCGGGAAGAACTTATATGGATGCCCCGAATGTAGACGGACTTGTATTTGTTGTTACAGACGAAGAAATAATGTCAGGAGCTTTTGTAAAAGTAAGAATTACGGGAGCTCAGGAATACGATTTGATAGGAGAGATAGCAGAATGAATTTACCCAACAAATTAACAATATTAAGAGTGTGTATGATACCGTTTTTTGTATTTTTTCTTATGACGGATTTTTGTGATCCGGCAAGCGACTATATTGCACTTGCAATTTTTGCAATAGCAAGTTTTACAGACCTTTTGGATGGTAAGATTGCCAGAAAGTATAATCTTGTAACCAATTTTGGTAAATTTATGGATCCGCTTGCAGACAAGCTTCTCGTATGCTCAGCGCTGATCTGTTTTATTGAGCTTGGCAAGATTTCTTCAATTATCGTGCTTGTTATTATTGCAAGAGAATTTATCATCAGCGGTTTTAGACTTATTGCTGCAGATAAGGGCGTTGTTATTGCAGCTGGTTATTGGGGTAAGCTTAAGACGGTTGTTCAGATGATTATGATTATTGTTTTGCTTCTTAATATTCCGATAGACGCATTCAGAATCGTTGAACAGGTTCTTATTTGGGCATCACTTGCACTTACAATTATTTCGCTTATTGATTATCTTATCAAGAATAAAGATGTTTTAAAGGAGGGCAATCAGTAATGACGGTAGACAAAACTTCTGTCGGAACAGATTTGCTTAACAAAAATACAGATGATAATACAGCCTACCCTGCACAGGAGTGCGCAGGGGTAGGCTTATCTTGTAATTATAAGCCTGAAGAAATTGTGGTTGAATTGCTTCTTAAGAAGCAGCTTACAATTACTACAGCAGAGTCATGTACGGGTGGACTTATCGGGGCTACACTTGTGAATGTGCCGGGTGTATCGTCTGTTTTTAAGGAAGGCTATATAACTTATGCCAATGAATCAAAACAGAAGATTCTCGGTGTGTCGGAGGATACTCTTGCAAAATACGGAGCCGTAAGCGAACAGACGGCAAGAGAGATGGCAAAAGGAGCAGTAAAGTCAGCAAATGCAGATGTAAGTATTGCTGTGACTGGCATTGCAGGCCCGGATGGCGGTACACCAAAGAAGCCTGTCGGACTTGTGTATATGGCATGCAACTATAATGGTGAAACTGTTGTAGAAAAACATATTTTTGAAGGTGACAGGTTACAGGTGCGTACCGGTACCGTTTTATATGCTCTTGACCTTGTGCGTAGAACAATATCGTAGAGCAGACATATTTATGTAATAAACAAAAGAAAGTATGGAACAGAAATGAGAGTTATAGAGAATCAGATTTTTGATGAAGAAAGAGCTCTTTACGAAAGTAACGGAGTAATTGTTAAAAAGTGCAGGTTTGAAGGACCGGCAGATGGAGAAAGTGCCCTTAAGGAAAGCAGCAATGTTATGGTTGAGGATTGCTACTGGAATCTTCGTTATCCTTTCTGGCATGATACAAATTTAGAGATAATAGGTACGGAGCTTACCGTAAATTGCCGTGCGGCACTCTGGTATTCAGAAGATATCAGAATTAAGAATTCCAAACTACATGGAATTAAGGCTCTTAGAGAGTGTAAGGATGTTGTAATTGAGGACTGCGATATTATTTCGCCGGAGTTTGGTTGGAAGACTGATAATATCCGCATGGAACGAAGTAGCGCACAGGGAGAATATTTTATGTTCGGTGCAACAAAGCTTAGTTTTAAGAATATGCACCTTAATGGTAAATATTCTTTCCAATATATTCAGGATGCGGTGTTTGAGGATTGCGTATTTGATACAAAGGATGCATTTTGGCACGGTAAGAATATTGTTGTAAAAAACAGTGTTATAAAAGGTGAATACCTTGCATGGTATTCGGAGAATCTGACACTTGAGAATTGTAAGATTTCGGGAACACAGCCGTTTTGTTATTGCAAAGGTCTTAAGCTTATTGATTGTGAGCTTTTGGATGCTGATTTGTGTTTTGAAAAGTCAGAGGTTGATGCAAGTATTACAACACCTGTCATAAGTATTAAAAATCCTTTAGCCGGCTGTATAAGAGTACCTGAAGTTACAGAAATTATTATGGATTCTCAAAAGGCAAGAGGAGAAATAATTATAACGGACCGGAAAGGTGAATAAAATGATTAAAAGCAGGATTGCGGCAATTAGAAAGGTTATGCTTGATGAAAAAGTTGACTGGCTTTATGTGCCGTCAGAGGATTTTCATCAGTCGGAATATGTAAGGGATTATTTTAAATGCAGAGAATATTTGTCAGGGTTTACAGGTTCTGCAGGTGCGCTTCTTATCGGAAAAGATATGGCAGGACTTTGGACAGACGGAAGATATCATATTCAGGCGGCAAAAGAACTCGAAGGTACGGGAATAGAACTTTTT
>JAZNXQ010000202.1:0-5858 GCA_045593945.1 Lachnospiraceae bacterium
TACAAAGCGAAATCAGATGCGTGATTACCTTCTCCGCGGATGCACTCATGCAAATATGAATCTCTTTGGCTTTAAGGCCTAAGATAGACCTCGTCCAGGAATGTCCCCTCTCTTCGTCAGCAATCATCTGCGCCTCATCAATCACCGCAATATCATAATGCCCACCGATATCAAGCATCTCGATAGTTGAAGACACAATGCGGCTATTCTCCTGATAAATGCACTCCTCACCTGTAAGCATCGTACACGGAATACCTGCATCCGTCATTTTCTCATAAACCTCAAGTGCAAGCAGACGAAGCGGTCCGAGATATACACCGTTCTCAGCCGTCTTAAGTCTCTCAAGCGCCTGATAGGTCTTGCCGCAGTTGGTCGGCCCCACATGCAGCACAAACTTACGCTCCATCTCAAGAACTTCCGGGAACTCTGTCTCCGGACGCATCGGAACCAAGTCTATAATCTGCTCGCGCACCCCGTCATCTGCATAACGGTTACACATATCCCTAAGAGTATGCGTACAAATTTCATAAGGCTCCTTTGACCGCATAAAATCAAGCATTTTCTCAGTAAGAAGCACTCTGTCATTCTCCTGAAGACTCTCCACCTCAATCTTAACAAGCAACGGAATTATCACATCACGAAGCTTCATTATCATGAATTTATTATCCTGCCTGAAGGCATAATGCGCAACATTGTTAATCTGTCTGTGCAAATCCTCAAGTCTTGCCGACTTGACCTTCGCAGTATTGACCTGTTGAAGATCATTCACGAGAGCCTTACATCTGCCCTCGTACATTTTCCTCGTGCCGTTATATTTAATTCTGTGTTTAAAGGCATAGTCCTTATACTGCAAAAAATAGAACTGTGCCAGTTTGTCCTTTTTAATCATACTACCCTTTCTTTTGTAAATCCGGTGGTATTACTTATAATAATTCTTAATTTCCCTGTCAATTGCGTCCCAAACCTTATCCGGCACACAATCTTTAATATGTCCGGTTACACCGTCATAAAGCCTTGAACCTGTGCCCCAGCCACCTGAGCCGACACGTTCAGCACCGTCATAATAATACAAATAATGATTATCTGCACCGTCTGACTTCTCGATTGTAAAGTCCGCAAAATTATATTCTTTCGTATCCTTTACAACTGTCTCAAGTTCATCATCATCCACATAAAAAGCAAATGTCTGCTGAAAACCTTTACTCATGGACTCCGTCGGAAAAATAAGCACAACACCTATTCCCGAATGATATATTTTTATATTGTATCCATAATTTTTACTCTCATTAAACGGCAAAAAATAATACTCACTAAATGCCTCATCCCCGGTCATATTCGGTGCTTTATTGCTGTAGCCGTCACTGTTAAGCTTAAGTTCCGTACCAACACTGCTTACATTGTTCTTTCCTGTATTCTTCTGTGCCTCAGAACCGCCAAAGAATCCTCCAAAATCCCTTGCAACTAAGAAACCAAGAAGCAATATACCTGCCACCAAAAAAATAAATCCCAGTTTCTTGCCGTCGTTAGAATCCTCAAGACAATATATCTCATCGGTAGCATCATTAATAACAATCGTTACCTTCCTGCCAATCTGGCGGTATTTCCTGCCGTTTCCTGCAACCTTACCTTCAATACTCATATCCTGATAATCATGATAAAATCCGTAAATCGGTCTGTATACATAGCTGTCATCACTTCTCTCTCTGCGAAAATCTATAATTTTGCCTGGGACCGTGTGACAGTCGCTCATATTCTTTTTTCTCCTTGTAGGCTGAATAACCGAAATATACCCTCCCGCAATTATAAAAATTACCGCTATCAGATAGCAGAAAAACAGCATGAACTTATCACTAAATTCCGGCGAACGGTTCGCCATACCTGATGCAACTATAAGCGCACAAATCATCGCGCCAAAACCTATAATTAGTAACGGTCCCCTGCTATCCTTAGGCGACACATTCTTCGCAAGTTCTACCTTATCAGCTTCGGCATCATAAAAAATCTCAACCGTATCACCAACATTATAGCTTTTCTCATCCTTAATAGTTTTATATGTAACTCCGTAAGAAGTCGGTATTTCAAACGTTACCTCATAGCATGGAAGACTTGCAGACATGATTTGCAAGCTTGACTCAACGCAACTGCTTACCGTCGCATATGTTTTACCCAGCTTAGCCATCTTCCTCGAATGAACCATGGCAAAAATTCCAAGTCCGATTATCGCAAGTCCTATAATAAAAAATAAAATCATTTTCATATCTCCCATCTTTTGTACATTCACACATAATCTTACTACAACTAGAAAAATTTTACAAGCTTTGTACCTTCCATTATTTTACATTTTTGTTGTTGAATATTATTCTCTTCAATGTTATAATAAATCTCGTATAATCTACCGGAAAGCCGGATGCAATTTCCGATGTTTGATGCCCTCTAGTACATAAGGGGGTGATGCCCTATGAACACAATGGAAGTTTTAACTTTATTGTTAGTAATTTTTGCGGCACTGTCTTTTTTAGACAATCATCATAACAAAAAGAAATAGCATCCCAACCGACCAAAGTTAGATGCTATTTCTTAAATAATATCATACTGAGGGCAATCGGATTTTCCATCCGATAACCTTTCTAATTAGATTATACATCGGACCACTTGAGAAATCAAGTGGTCTTTTTTAGCGTGTACTAATATAAATATCCACAACCCCAAACACCGTATAACCCAAAAAGTATATCGCAAGTATCACAAGCGTCCTGATAATTCCTTCAAAGTTAAATACTTCTATAAGCAGTCCGATTAACATCATAAACTCTGCCACAACTGCAAGCTTTATCAGATACAGAAACAGATTTTTACACCTGTTCTTAATATACATTTTCCTGTTTATCAGCGTACCTCCAATAATTTTATACACCGAAATACGCTTGCCGCCTTGCATGAAATAGCATTTTTCCCTAACATGCCACATTACGCATATCCAAAGAAAAACCCAAGTCATAAGCGGAACCGTTTTCTCATCTATAGTTGGAACAATAATCATCAATACCATTCCAATGAATGTAAAAATCCCCTTAAAAAGCTTTATTCCGAATATCTCATATGAATTTGCCTTTTTTAATTCTTCATCAAATCTTGCAAGTGCCGCATTCATTTACTGCTCCACCTCCGAAAAAGACTTAAGACATCCTGCATCAAGCACCCCGATATAATCCATGTGTTTGCGGATATCCTCTTCAATATGTGTCGTCATGATAACCGTAATGGACTCAGCCGCAATAAGTTCATGTATAACCTTAAAAAAGTCTTTGCGGAACACCGGGTCCATGCCTGCCGTAGCCTCATCAAAAACATATAACCTCGCATTATGCGCCATCGCAAATGCAAGCTGGAAACGCACTCTTTCTCCCCTTGAAAGTGCCGACATCTTTTTACCTGCCGAAACTCCGAATTCTTTCATCCTCGCCTTGAACATTTCACCATTCCACTCAGGATAAAAGCAGGAAAGCATGGCGACATTCTGCGCAACCGTAAACTCCTCGAAGAATACGTTGTCGTCCGACACAAAACCGAGCATTCCGCGAAAAGCATCGTAATTATTTTTAATACTCTCCCCATCAAACAAAATCTCTCCCTCATAACCTGCTCTTTCATCTTTAAGCAGATTAAGAAGTGTTGTCTTACCTGCACCATTTACACCGACGATTCCCGTTATAAAGCCTTCCTCAGCTGTAAACGATATATTTTTAAGTTCAAACTTTTTGCCAAACTTTTTGCTTTTCTTACTTACATTCCTAAACTCCAGCATAATACTCCCCCTAATCCATAAGCGTATCAATAATATCGATGATATCCTTTTTCTTCATGCCTGCTTTTTTACAGTCCTCGACAAGCTCCTCAATCTGCTTCTCAAGATCCATATAACGTTTCTCCTTAAGGTAGTCAGAGTTGTACTCGCAGACATAAAAGCCCTTGCCAGGCACTGAACGGATAAGCTTCTCCCGCTCAAGCTCCTCATATGCGCGCTTCGTTGTGATAACGCTGACTTCGAGGCTTGCGGCAAGTGCTCGGATGGAGGGAAGTGCCTCGCCCGCCGACAATTCGCCCGTTACGATAGCGTTTTTCATCTGATTAATTATCTGTTCATATATCGCAGTTGTTCCCTGCGGTCTGATTATTATATTCATATGATCTACCACCTTTAGGCTTTTGCTTTTTTGTCAACATACATATTTTCATAAAAGGTTGCCCTGTCTATAACCTGCGGATAAAACTTTATAATCATTCCAATACTTACAAACAGCTGTGCAGCAATCAAAATTCCCGTAAAAATTAATTCCCATGTACCTTCATCATATTCAAAACAACAAAGTACAAACATTACCGCAAATGTAAACACTTGCAACAACACATCCCACAATCCATAATTTCCTACAAGGTCAAACTTACGATTATAATCCGTATCCCTCGTATTCCTTCTGACAGGCTGGCAATATATATTACAAGCAGTTGTTGCACTTAAGAACACTACTAATCTTACACAGAACATTGCAAAAGGCATTTTACTAAAAAACATAAACAATATATTAAATACAACAAATAAAGCCGTGGGAATTGCTACCCTTACCTGAATACCCGCCTTAGTATATTGTTGTCTCTGTGCTGCCGAAAAAGGACACAGAAAAAAGGTTTTCGGCATTAAACCGCCATACATCCTCGACAATAAAAGCCCCAAGACATATGGAATAATAAATGCAAATACATTTAATGACATCGGATCCGTTACCACCTCCGACAATGTAGGCATATATAAAATTATCCATATAGGTATAAACCAACTATTTCCAGTCTCACCAGTATTTTTAAACCCGTCTTTTATGTGGTGCCTATAATCCCTCAAAACCGTCTTATACATGAGAATCCCCCTTAATAACAAAATACATGATTTCCTCTATCGTCGGCTCACTTACGGTAACCTCTCTGTCATACACTGACAAACGACTGTGTTTTACAAGTGCCTTGGAACCGTACTCTCCTTTTTCTTTATAAATAATCTTATCTTTTGCAATCAGGTTAAGCTTGTAATCCTCACCACTTACCAGCCTATAGGAATTACTGAGCGTCTCCCTGTCGGTAGAAATAATTACTTTCCCCTTATGAATAAAGGTAATATAGTCGCCTATCCTGTCAAGATCAGAGGTCAGGTGCGTTGCAAGAAGTATGCTTCTCTCCCCGTCCTCAATAAACTCTGTGAGGCACTTCATAAACTCACTTCTAAACTCCGGATCAAAATTGGCTGTCGGCTCGTCAAGAATAAGCAGCTTTGGATTATGCGACAACGCAAAAGCAAACTGAAACTTAAGCTTCTCGCCTTTGGAATGTGCTTTAAGCTTTTTATCCGCTTGCAGGTTAAAGCGCTCACAATACGAAAGAAACGCCTGCCTGTCATAATCAGAGTAATACTTTCCGTATGCATCGGCATTACCAATAAGCGATAACTGTCCGTCAAACAACTCCTCCGAAAGCACCCAGCCAATCTCGTCTTTTACAATCTGCTCATTCTCCCGGAGGCTCTTACCATCTATAAAAATCT
This sequence comes from Lachnospiraceae bacterium, assembly GCA_045593945.1. Classification (GTDB taxonomy): domain Bacteria; phylum Bacillota; class Clostridia; order Lachnospirales; family Lachnospiraceae; genus SIG300. Next base: position 5,591 of record JAZNXQ010000202.1, read on the forward strand.
CCCCTGCATCCGCCTTATAAAGCCCCAAAAGCAAATGTATAAGTGATGTCTTACCTGCGCCGTTCTCACCAATAAGTCCGCATATATAGCCCTTCGGAATAGTTAAATTAATGTCCGTCAATTTAAAGCTTCCAAGTTTTTTAGATACATTTTCAACCCTTATCAAAATAGCCCCTTCTTTCCGTAAACCTTTGTGGGTTTACTGTGTATATCAACTGTATATATCAATATATACAGCATAGATACAGATTTGTCAATATATAATTTT
>JAZNXQ010000203.1:0-1681 GCA_045593945.1 Lachnospiraceae bacterium
ATAACCTCTACCGTATTCTCAAGTCCGTTAAGTCTTGCATTCTCTCTTGCCTGTTCCACCGCAAGCTCGGAAGCATCTACCGCAAGTACACTCCTTGCTCCCGCAATTCCTGCATTAAGTGCAAAAGAACCTGTATGTGTAAAACAATCAAGCACATCCGCATCCTTGCAGAATTTCTTAATTGCTTCCCTGTTATACTTCTGGTCGAGGAAAAATCCGGTCTTCTGCCCGTTTGCAACATCGACTATATATTTAACACCGTTTTCAACAATATGGACATTGGTATCAAACGCTTCGCCGATAAAGCCTGAGAAAAGTTCCATACCTTCCTGCTTTCTTACCTTGGCGTCGCTTCTTTCATAAACACCGCGAATCTTAAAACCTTTGGATTCAAGAATCTCTTTAAGAAGCTCTATTATTCTTGGCTTAAGTCTGTCGATTCCGAGTGCAAGTGATTGAACTACAAGCACATCCGAAAACTTATCAATAACGAGTCCCGGAAGAAAATCCGCCTCACCGAACACAAGTCGGCACGAAGACATGTCCACTGTCTTTTCCCTGTATTCCACGCATGCCGTAAGACGCATTCTCAAAAATTCATCATCTATAACCGCATCCTTATTCCTGCTAAGCAACCGTACCGTTATCTTGGAATTGGTATTGATAAAACCTGTCCCGAGATAGTAACCGTCAAAATCTTCTACAATTACAATATCTCCGTTCTCAAACTCACCGTCTATCTTATCAATCTCGTTGTCAAAAACCCAAGCTCCGCCGGCTTTTATCGTCCTGCCTTCGCCTTTTTTTACTCTTACAACAGCCTTAACTCTATTATCATTTTTACTGCACATTATATTTATTCCTTTCAGAAAAGCTAAGGTAATTTTACAAACACTCCGCAATTGGCTGTCTCGATATCAATCGGATGTCCGTTCATTACAATAATGCCCTTTTCATAATTAAGGTTAAAGAACATAAGCTGATTGGATTCATGATTAACAGAAATGCACTTATTCTCGTTCGGGAACAACATAAAATCCTTCGGGAACTCTCCGCTTATCGGAAGCACTGACAATCTGTCCAAAGTTCCGTGTTTCTCGTTACGTCTAAAGAAAGCAACACTGTTATTGCCCGCATTGGTAACAAACAAATACTTGCCGTCCTTTGTCATCTTAATTGCTATACTTGCATTGGTATTTGAATTACGGTCCTCCACAGCGGAAGCTCTCGAAACAAGCTCGAACTCAGGATTACGTCCGTTATCCCTATATGAATATATGCTCACGTAATTCTTAAGCTCACATACAACATAAGCAAATCTTCCGTCAGGGCTGAAAATCATTGTTCTCGGTGCCGATTCAAGCTCACATCTTAAAATATCAACAAGTGCAATCGTGCCCTTCTCTTTGTCAAAACGGTATGCCTTAATCTGGTCGATACCCATATCACAAACCATAAGATACTTCTCATCAGGAGTAAGTGTCGCACAACTTACATGAGCTCTGAAGTTACGCTCACCAACACTTCCGAGACCTCTGTCAAAAACCTCATCGGTTACCTTACCGATACCACCGTCAGGTCTTATGGAAACTACCGTCGCCTTACCGTCATGATATCCGGAAACAAAAAGATACTTATCTTCTCTGTCGATTGTAATATGACAGCCTCTCATGCCGTTAAT
>JAZNXQ010000204.1:0-5677 GCA_045593945.1 Lachnospiraceae bacterium
CGACCCTGACCAATCTTGGAATCGTTATAAGCATACCATGCACCACTCTTAACAACAATATTAACCTGTGCCGCAAGATCAAGAATATCTCCCTCAACGGAAATACCCTGTCCGAACATAATATCAAACTCCGCTTCCTTAAACGGCGGTGCAATCTTATTCTTAACAACTTTGATACGTGTTCTGTTACCTACTACATCTCCGCCCTGCTTAAGTGATTCGATTCTTCTTACATCCATACGGATTGAGGAATAGAACTTAAGTGCTCTACCGCCTGTAGTTGTCTCGGGATTACCGAACATAATACCAACCTTCTCACGAAGCTGATTGATAAAAATAACAATACAGTTGGACTTGCTGATAACTGCAGTAAGCTTACGAAGTGCCTGTGACATAAGTCTCGCCTGAAGACCGACATGTGAGTCACCCATATCACCGTCAATCTCCGCCTTCGGTACAAGTGCAGCAACAGAGTCAACGATAATAATATCAATCGCGCCTGAACGTACCATAGTCTCCGTAATCTCAAGCGCCTGTTCACCGTTATCAGGCTGTGATATGTACAAATTGTCAATATCGACACCGATATTCTTAGCGTAAACAGGGTCAAGTGCATGCTCTGCATCAATAAATCCTGCAATGCCGCCTCTCTTCTGAACCTCTGCCACCATATGAAGTGCAACTGTAGTCTTACCACTGGATTCCGGTCCGTAAATCTCTACAATTCTTCCCTTCGGAACACCACCAAGTCCCAAAGCAATATCAAGGCTTAATGAACCTGTCGGAACAGTCTCAATATTCATATTGGCACCCGAATCTCCAAGCTTCATAACCGAGCCCTTACCATACTGTCTCTCTATCTGTGCAAGTGCCGCATCAAGTGCGCGTAATCTGTCATCTTTAACCATAATTATTCTCCTTCTCCTATACGAACTTATGTTCGCTTCTGTAGTTATAATAATATATTTCTTTTGGATTGTCAATAGCATTATACAAATAAATAAGTTGAAAAAATGTTCCGAAGCGGAACTTAAGAATTATGAAAACTTATTCCCGGCCGAGGTCAATACCCCGACCGTTAAATAAGCATTAGATTTTATTAAAGTCTTGAGAAATCAAGTGTTGCGAAATAATCAGCCGGTGTTTCTGCTCTTCTGATCATCTCCACACTTCCGTTTTCTTTAAGTAATAATTCTGCTGAACGAAGCTTGCCGTTATAGTTATAACCCATTGCAAAGCCATGTGCACCCGTATCGTGGATTACAAGGTAATCGCCGATTTCAACCTCCGGAAGCATACGGTCGATTGCAAATTTATCATTATTCTCACACAAGCCGCCTGTAACATCGTATTTGAAATTACAAGGCTCATTCTCCTTGCCGAGTACTGTAATATGATGATATGCACCGTAAATTGCGGGTCTCATAAGGTTGGCTGCACATGCATCAAGACCAACGTACTCTTTGTGTGTATGTTTCTGATGAAGAACCTTTGCAACAAGACAGCCGTAAGGTGCAAGCACAAAACGTCCAAGCTCTGTGTAAATAGCTACATCATCCATTCCTTCGGGAACGAGAATCTCTTCGTAAGCCTTTCTTACGCCTTCACCGATTGCCATGATATCATTGGGTTCCTGCTCGGGACGGTAAGGAATTCCAACGCCACCTGAAAGATTGATAAATGCAATGTGTACTCCTGTCTCCTTCTGAAGTTCAACTGCTGTCTTAAAAAGAATTCTTGCAAGTGCGGGATAATACTCATTAGTTACTGTATTACTTGCAAGGAAAGCATGAATTCCGAAGTGCTTAACGCCTTTTTCCTTAAGTTTAAGGAATGCTTCCGTCATCTGAGGTCTTGTAAGACCGTATTTTGCATCCTGCGGTGTGTCCATAATCTGGCTCTGAATCTTAAAATCTCCGCCGGGATTGTAACGGCAGCTCATTGTCTCCTGGAAAGGTGCTATCTTCTCATAAAAATCAATATGTGTAATATCGTCAAAGTTAACGATTGCACCAAGCTTTGCAGCAAGTGCAAAATCCTCTGCCGGTGTTACATTGGATGAGAACATAATGTCATGACCGCCAAGGCCTACCTTATCGGATAACATAAGCTCTGTAAGAGATGAGCAGTCCGCTCCGATACCCTCTTCCTTAAGAACCTTCATGATATAAGGATTGGGAGTTGCCTTTACAGCAAAATACTCCTTATAGCCCTTATTCCATGCGAAAGCCGCCTTAAGTTTTCTTGCGTTCTCTCTGATACCCTTCTCATCATATAAATGAAACGGTGTAGGATAGTCTTTAACGATTGACTCAACCTGTTCCAACGTTACAAATGGTTTCTTTTCCATGTTCAAAAATCTCCTCGTTTTTACATTTGTATAATGCTTTTTCCAAAATAACATATATTAAAATCAATGTCAACCTGCCATGTTGTTAAGCAAGTTCCTGCAAAGCAGAAAGCTTAAAAGTGCCCAAAGCACGCAAAGCAGGATATACGGAAGCAGACAGATACAAACAAGTGCTTCCGGTAAAAGTATCGCCGCGACAACGCTTGCCACAACACCGGGGCCTATCATCACAAGGAATATTCCTATCCCGATAAATGCCGATAAAACCTTATTAGGCTGTCCGCCAAGAAGTTTCTGGCATATAATTGTAAAGCTTACAAAAATCATTCCGCTCGCGCCATATGCAAGCATCTGGAAGAATGACTCAACAAAGCCACCCTGCCTTATTATAGCCATAACGCCGAAGATTATTATTCCGTCAATAAAAGGCTTAACAATACTTGTCATACTTGCATAAACAAGCTTTTTAAGAGGTGACTGCGGAATAAGATAAATATACGGTCTTATAAGCTCCACCGACAATTTGCCCATGGCAACCAGGAAAAACTGGATATACACAAGAATTGCGAGTACAACATATCCCATCTCAACACTTTTATCCATATACGCCATAATTCCCGCACCAATTGCTGCAATTACCGTATACATGCCGATAAACGGAATTTTACTTGAGCGCTTCATCTCAAGCATGTGACGCCAGAACAATACACTTGCTCCGTCACCGCGTCTGATTCCCGTATCCTTTTCTTTTATGTTCATCTTCTTGGTGCTGATAACGCCGACATGCTGTCCGTCCTTAGCCTTCTGCATTGAAGAAAATGCAACCTCTGTAGAAAGAAGTACATCCTCATAATAATCAGCAGTACCTGCAGTCATTATTATAACCACAACCGCACCGACAAGCACAAACAGAACTATGGATACAATATACATCAAAATATTAACTTCAACACCTGCCTTAATAAACATTGTTGCCCATCCAATTATCGGAACAAAGCCAAATGCCGCAGAATCAATCACATTAAAGAGCGCTTCAAAAACTTTACCCTCGCTCTTGTATTCAATAAATACCCATACGGCAAGTGCTGCCAAAGCACCATACATAATACATTTCACAAGCTTCTTGCGACCTTCATTACCGTTAGAATAAATATATACCGCCATTGAAATAAGCTGTGAGAAAAACACAACCAGCGCATAAACAATAAACAGGTTCACAATGGTCCAATTGTTCATATCGAAATTCATCTTAAGATTCGGAATCTGAAAAAAGATGAATACCGTAGTAAGCATCGTTGCACCCATCTGCTTGATAAGGCCGTAAATAAGTACTCTCTTGGTAGATACGGGTGCCACAAAAAGAAGCGTTACATCCGACATCGTAAAAAGCGTTCCGCCGGTCGATAAACCGGACGCAAGGCCTATGTACGCAAACAGCGCAGCAAGTCCCGCAACAACTGCATATATAACTCTTATATCCGCAACCTTCTGTGTTTCTTCAGGTTCAACAAAAGAATACATAACAAGCAGTCCGACAACACATGCAATACAAATTATATAAAATATTAACATCACCGGCTTTTTCTTTAACGCAAGCAGGCGATTTTTAAGCGAAGTGATAAGTAAGTAAGCGGTAGCTTTCATTTAAACTTCCTCCTCGCTCTCACTCTTTGCACCTTCGGTAATTGAGAAGAATAACTGTTCCAGGTCTTCTCCGCTTGCCTCGACTTCCTTACGTGTACGTCTTGCAGCAAACTTACCGTCCATCATAATATTGGTTGCATCCCAGAATTCATTAACACTGTCAAGCATATGTGTACTGATAAGAATTGCCGCACCTTTTGCGCGATATTCCACAAACATTGCCTTAAGTTCCTTAATAGCATGCGGGTCAAGACCAACAAGCGGCTCATCAAAAAGAAGCACCTTGGGATTAGGTAAAAGTCCGCAGCAAATATTAAGTTTCTGCTGCATACCTTTTGAAAGCTCGTTGCCAAGCTTATCTTTTTTGTCCCAGAGTTCAAACCTCTCAAAAAGAGCCTGCGCCTCTTCCTTCCAGTTTTTAAGCGAATACGCTCTTCCTATAAACTCCATGTGTTCCCACGCAGTCATCATCTCGTACGGAGCCGGCATTTCAGAAATATAGCCGAGAAGTCTTTTAGCTTCCACTGACTTATTCGGATGTCCATCAATTGTAATCTCGCCGTCAAACTTAAGAAGACCTGCAATACACTTAATAAGTGTAGATTTTCCGGCACCGTTCGGTCCGAGAAGAATTGCTATTTCTCCCGGCATAACGTCAAAACTGATGTCACTGTTGGCAACAACCTTACCATACTTTTTTGTTACATTTTTTACTGATAACATATTTATTCCCCTTTAATATTTATATTTACCCGATTAAATCATCGGATATCTTTCGTAAAACAATCTCTAACGGAGTCTTGTAGTCTCAAATCTTGCACGTGTCTGCAGGCAAGTCTCAAGATCCCTTATCCTCTCATCCATGTCCTTTTCTTCAATAACTATGTCAAGCGCCGCTGCAATGTCACTGATAGTCTTATTATCTATCGTTTTACGCATCCTGTGTAAAACTTCAAGTCTCTCCACACTGCTTTCCGCATCAAGAAATTCTATAAGAAACGGGTTGACGCCTTCCACGGACGATATATCAGCAGCCGCCGCCTCTTTCTTGAACTCAATTTCCGTATCCGCTGTTTTTACTTCTGTCTTTACATCCTGCCACAAACCGCAAACAACTGATTTCGTCTCTGCTTTACAAACACTGTCCTTAGGGGCGCAACCGCTTTCCTTCGCAAAACGCGGCACTTCTTTACCGTCTCCATCCTTTACTGTCTCAAAAAACATCTCAAGCGGTCTGACAAAAACCTTATAATCACCGTAAAGTGCCTGATATACCACCATGTCCTCTTCGGTCTCCGTATGCATTGCAACGGCAACAATCTGATAGAGATTTCCTTTATAATGTCTGTATCGCGCTCCTGCATATAATTCCTGCTTATTCATAAAAACCTCCCTAATTATTTTTTAGATAACTGTTTTACCTCTTCAGGAGAAAGTCTTCTTGCCACAACAACAAGTCTTCCGTTGTCCTGTGAATATTCGCAAGTTGAAAGTGCAATAAGCTCATCCCCATACGCCGGTGTTATCCCCGTCTCATAAAGTGAAAGTGCCTTAACACTTGCAATGTAAGAATCAAACTCCTCCTCTGTGTCCGCATCTATAAAATTATAATACTTAAATACTCTGTCGCCCGTGTTATATATCTTGCTTAAAAACACCGCAAATATTTCATAGGTAAGTCGG
>JAZNXQ010000205.1:0-3753 GCA_045593945.1 Lachnospiraceae bacterium
TCCGGGTCATATGACCAAGGCAAAAAGAATGATGGAAGAGGACATAAAGCTTGTTGACCTTGTAATCGAGCTTTTGGATGCGAGAGTGCCGATGAGCAGTCGTAATCCCGATATAGACGAGCTTGGTAAGAACAAGGCACGTCTTGTTTTGCTTAACAAATCAGACCTTGCAGATGAAGCGAGGACTAATGCATGGGACAGGTTTTTCCAGGAAAAAGGATATTTTGTTGTTAAGCTTAATGCAAGAAGCGGTGCGGGTGTTAAGACAGTACAGAATACAATTTTGCTTGCTTGCAAGGAGAAGATTGAGCGCGACAGAAAGAGAGGTATTCTTAACAGACCAGTAAGAGCGATGGTTGTCGGAATTCCGAATGTCGGCAAGTCTACATTTATCAATACTTTGGCAGGCAAAGCATGCGCTAAGACAGGCAATAAGCCCGGTGTAACCAAGGGCAAGCAGTGGATTCGTCTTAACAAGAACGTAGAGCTTCTCGATACTCCGGGTATTCTCTGGCCGAAGTTTGATGACCAGTCTGTAGGCATTAAGCTTGCGCTTATCGGTTCGATTAAGGATGAGATTCTTAATATTTCAGAGCTTTCGCTTAAGCTTATAGAATATCTGAAGAATGACTATAAGGGTATTCTTGCGGACAGATATCAGGTTAATGAGGATGCCGGACTTGTGGAGATTCTTACAGAGATTGCAGCTAACCGTAACTGTAAGGCAAAGGGTGATGAGCTTGACCTTGACAAGGCATCGAAGCTTATTTTAGACGAGTTCAGAGAAGGCAAGCTTGGAAAGATTACACTTGAAAAGCCTGAATAATACCGGAGGATATTTTTATGGCAGAACAAAAGATTGGGGAAATTAAAAAAATACTTGAAAGTACCGATGCAGAGCTTTTGCCGAAGGTTCTTGAAAGTTTTAGGGCAGATGAACGTGCAGGGGTTAAGACATTGGTTGCAAAATACGATAAATGTTATGAGGCACTTCTTGAAGAAAAAGAACGTACAGAACGTATGAAAATGTACGAGCAGAAATATTCGGACTACGCATATATTTGTGGTATAGATGAGGCGGGAAGAGGTCCGCTTGCGGGACCTGTTGTTGCCGGTGCGGTTATTTTGCCGAAGGATTGCGATATTTTGTATATTAATGATTCAAAGAAGCTTACGGAGAAGAAACGCGAGGAATTATACGATATTATCAAAGAGAAGGCTGTAGCTTACGGTATAGGTATGGCTACACCAAAGAGAATTGATGAGATTAATATTTTACAGGCGACATATGAGGCGATGAGAAGTGCGATTGCGCAGATGGCTGTTGCGCCTGACCTTCTTTTAAATGATGCCGTGACTATTCCGCAGGTACCGATTAAACAAGTGCCGATTATCAAAGGTGATGCCAAGAGTATTTCGATTGCGGCGGCAAGTATTCTTGCGAAGGTTACAAGGGATAGGATGATGAAGGAATACAGCATTATTTATCCCGAGTACGGTTTTGAAGGACACAAGGGGTACGGTTCACAGAGTCATATAGAGGCAATTAAGACTTATGGGCCGTCGCCGATACACAGAAGAAGTTTTATAAAGAATTTTGTAGATGAAGAGTAGGGGGAAGCTACTTGAATAACGGACAAATCGGAAGTTTATACAACAGTACATACACAAGCCTTGATACGGGCAAGTTTATGCAGAACGGACAGTCGGGTGTGACTGCAACGGAGACTGCTAAGCTTAATGCGCCTGCGGCAAATGAGGCGGGTACTGCTGTTCAAACTTCCGATTCTTTAGTTTCGGCACAGGATTTGACTGCGGGACAGTTTATTTCCAATGCATTAAAAGAAGCCGGAATTACATCAAGTGACAGAACAATGCAGCTTGTTCAGTCGCTTCTTTCAAATGGGCAGTCGGTTGATAAAAATACGCTTATGGAATTTAACCGCCTTATAAAAATGTTCCCGGATGTGGATGTTCAGACTTTGGTGAATATGAAGCTTAATAATATTCCGGTTAATAACGAAATGATTGCACAATACGAGCAGTACAGCAATAATGCAGGCTATATCATGAAGGATTTGGCGGCGATTGCGGACGGACTCGGTGATGTGCTTAAGTCTCTTACAGCAGGTTCGGGTAAAGAAGCGGCAGTCGGACAGCTTGAGAGCATTACGACACTGGTAAAAGATATGACAGGTAATGGTACTACGGCGGATGGTTTGGTACAGAATCTTGGCGGAAATGTCGGCGATTTTTCACGTGGTATGATGGCAACAGATATAGGAGCTGAGTCGTTGGCACATATGGATATTAACGGTGCTACGACTGAGGGGATAATGCTACAAAGTGGTGAGCAACAGGCACAGGGGATTTTTGAAAATCAGTCTGTTATGACGGCTTTTGGGCAAGAACAGTTCGTATCTCAGATATCAGAACAGAATGTACAGGGACAGACAATAGTTGATATATCCGCACAGGTACAACTACAGGGCGAAAATGCATTGGAAAGTAGTGGTGCAGGGTCTGTTCAGGATACATCGAAAAATCTTTCGCAAGAACTTTTGAAGACGCTTGATAATTTGGAGCAGGAAGCATCAGGACTTTCAAGAGGAGAACTTAAGGCAAACGGAACTTTCTTGGAAAAGCTTACTCAGGCACTTAAACAAATGCCTTCGGGTAGCGAGGGTGAACTTTTTAAGCTTCTTGACAAAGATGATTTTAAAAAGACGATAAGACAGGAACTTGAGAATGCATTACTGCTTGAACCTAAGGATGCAGCAGAACTTGAAAAAGTGCAGAAATACTACAAGAAGCTTCAGGGAGCACTTGATAATTATATAAGTATGTCGGGACAGCAGACAGAGGCGGCATCTCAGGGTATAAGCAAGACTTTTCAGAATATGTCCGATAATCTTAATTTTATGCAATACGTCAATGAAATGATGCCCTATATACAGCTTCCGCTTAAGCTTCTTGATGAGAATGCCCATGGGGACTTTTATGTTATGCGCAATAAAAAGAACAGATTTGAAAATCCTGATGAATTTACGGCATTTTTACGGCTTAATATGGAGACGCTCGGCGAACTTGATGTTTTTATTAAGCTTAAGAAAAGTTCGGCAGATATAGCTTTTAAGGTTGAAAAACAAGAGATATGCGAGTTTATAGAGAAGAATATCGGCAGACTTGAGGACGGCCTTGAGAAAAAGGGCGTGAGTCTGGTCTCTCATGTATCAAAGAAGGAAGAAGAGTTTTCTTTTGTGAAGGATATAATTGAGGGCGAGGCTTCCGGTGTAATAGAGAAGTATTCTTTTGATATGAGGATGTGATATAAATGAGTTTTTGTAAAAAACTCATTTGGAAACGAAGTTTCCCTTGAAAAAAGGAGGTAAGAAAGATGCCGGACGAAAAAATGAATAAAGAAAATAAAGCCGCCGTGGCGCTTTCTTACGATCCAAGCAACCAGGCACCTATCGTTGTTGCTTCGGGTGCGGGTGTACTTGCCGACAAGATTATCGAAACGGCGAAAGAAGCCAATGTTCCGGTGCATAAAGATGCTAAGCTTGCCAAGTCGCTTATGGGAATAGAGATTGGCGAGGCGATACCTCCTGAACTTTATGAGGTGGTTGCGGAGGTACTTCTTTTTGTTACCGATTTGGAGAAGATGAAGAGTAAGATTGGAGATATATAATAAGAGCATATCGCTCCAATGATTGAGGATATGCTCTAAAGTATTGATATTATCCCTATAAT
>JAZNXQ010000206.1:0-2041 GCA_045593945.1 Lachnospiraceae bacterium
TACACGAATTTAAGATCCACGACGGTGAAGCATGGATCACCTTCAATATCGTTGACCTCAACGAGCTTAAAAATGAAATATCCGTAGCAATTACGAACAGAGGTAAGATTACCGTTGTTACATACGACATCTACAAAGACGAAAACGGTTATTACTTCGAATACGGTTGCGAATATACAAAAATCAACATTAGCGATTTTAAGGAGATAAAGTAATGGAAAAGCCTATCATTGATTTAGAAGAATTGCTTGAAGAAGCAAAAGACAGAATTGAAGAAACAATAACATTGGAAGGAGGTGATTTTAATGCTTGCAATAAGTAATGAAATAAAAATCGTTATCGGCTCTTGGGGCTCGTACAACGAGTGTAATGAAAGAGCTTATGGTTCTAAATGGCTCGACCTTGCCGATTATTCAGATTGGGATGAAATCGAAGAAGAACTGAAAGCAGAAGGCTTTGAGCTTGACGGTATGGATGAAGAACTGTTTATTCAGGACATAGACAACTTCCCTGCCTCGGCAGCAAATTGGGATTACGTAAATCCGGAGGACCTGTTCAACGTTTTACAGGAAGCAGACGTTCTCACAGACTTATACAAATATGACGTATTGATGGCTTATCTGGAAATAAGGAACTTTGAGGACTTTAAGCAACTTGTTAATAGTTATGGCTCTCGTTGGAGCGATGACATCAATATTTATAAAGGCTTTGATTGGGAAGATTACGGACGAGAGATGTTCGCCCTTATGGGATATGACATTCCCGACTCTTTAATTGATTACTTCGATTTTGAAGCCTATGGCGAATCATTCCAATATGATAATATTTACGAATACTCGGAAGGTTTAATTGAAATTTTAAGATAAGGAGAAACAAAAATGAAAACAAGAACTACACGTGAAGACAAGAAAACAAGAGCTATCGAGGTTATGAAAAAGATGGACATTTACAAGCCTTATATTGAAGGCTTCGAGAAGCGTGATCAAGTATGCTTCTTTGAAATGTTTGGTGGCTACTGGGTAGACCAGGAACCGGATGTTTACAAAAAAATGAAGTGGGTTGAGGAAGAATTTAATTGCCTCGTCTACGCCATTACTCACGAATATACAGAATTTGGTGAGTGTTATTCCTTCCTTATAATTACCGATTATAAGTGCGAGTGGAAAAACATCTGCGTCACCGAAGGAAACAAGCATTATGCTTTTGCTTACGTTTGGAACAAAGACGTTGATTACTGTTCAGAGTTCGGCACCGTTGGACTTCAAAGCCTCGGTGGTGGAATAACAAGAGTATCATAAAAAGGAGAAAAGATAATGACAATTAATGAACTTAAAGAATTGACCTTTGACGAAGCAGTTGAACGTCTCTCGGCTGAAAAAACGCAGATTACAACAAGAGATTGTCTTAAAGACTTCGTTATTTACCACGTAAAGAACGATAACATATATCTCGCTGTACATATCTTGAATGCTCTTCAAGCCAACTACGCTGATTACTATGATTATGATTACTGTATGGGGACTCTTGAGACTCCTACCCCGCTTACAAAGTTGCAAGATTTACAGGACTACTGCGAGATCCCGGAAGATAACACCTATCAGGTACGAGCACATATAAATTCGCTCGGTGGTAAAATGGATCTTATTACGGTCCTTGAAGAGAGAAAAAACGGTACGCAAACAACTTATATTGTCGATTATAAAGGTGTAAAGTGTACCGCTATATTTAACCCCTTTGTCTGTGAATATTACGCAGATGATAAATACGGAATAATACAGGAGTAAAACTATGAAAACTAAAACAACAGTATTTTATGATGATAACGACGTTCAGAGCTTCAGTTCGGTTAAGAATTACCTTTTTGAGACCTTTGCCGAGGAAGAAGGCTGGATATCGGAAGACGAGATTCCCGACTGCGTAGTTTATCACGAAATGGAAGAACAGCAGCGTCGGGATTGGTATGACTTCAAAGCCTCGGTGGTGGAATAACAAGAGTATCATAAAAAGGAGAAAAGATAATGACAATTAATGAACTTAAAGA
>JAZNXQ010000207.1:0-8135 GCA_045593945.1 Lachnospiraceae bacterium
CAAAATAAAGCAGTACAGCACCAGGGCTTTTGCTAAGGGTGATTATGTTCGGGGAATGCTTGCGGATGCGATTGCGGACAGCGCACTTTTTTCACTGGAAGGAAGAATGCTTGAGAAGCTTGAAGCAGTTTGTGGAGAGCACGGCGTCGGGATTCTTAAAAGGCTTGAAGCACCGCATGATATTCCGATGGATGTTCAGAGGGAAGCTTGGGAGATCCTTAAGCTTAAAGAAACGTTAGGAATCGACATAAGCTGCGGCTATATGTTTGATCCCGTAAAAACCTCGTGTCAGGTTTTTGTGATTTCCGAAGATGCGGACACATTTAAGGCGCAGCATGACTGTAGGAAATGTTCAAATAATGATTGCAAATATAGGAATATTCCACAGGTGGAGATTGCCGTTAAAAAGGGTGACGAGACTAAGACATTGCTTCTTGAAGACGGACAGTCACTTATGGAACTTCTGATTCAGAACGGCTATTATATCAGCGCAGTCTGTGGCGGTAAAGGTCGTTGCGGTAAATGTAAGGTGCGTGTTCTTAAAGGCGTGGCACCTGTTACGGCAGAGGATGAGAAGTTCTTTAATAAAGATGAATTGGATGCCGGATGGCGACTTTCGTGTTTACTGTATCCGACAGAAGATTTGACGGTGTCGTTTGAACTTGGCGATGAGTCAGAGTTTGTGGCGGTTAGTGAGTATGAACCGGGAGATGTTACTGTGCCGGAGAAACGGACAGAGTTTAGCGCAGTAGCAGATTCTTGTGATGAGAACGAGCCTGAACTCAAAAAAGAGAATAAAGGTATAGCAGACGAAGACAAAGAATACCATATCGCCATCGACATCGGTACAACAACGATTGCTATGCAGCTTCTTGGTAAAACAAGCGGCGATATAAAGCATACAATAACTACTGTTAACAGTCAGCGTAAGTACGGGGCGGACGTAATTACAAGAATTAAAGCATCTGTTGATGGTAGAAAGCCTGAACTTAAGGAGTGTATTTTAAAGGATTTGAAAGAGGGAATACAGGCACTCCTTAAGGCAACAGGCGTAGAATTGTCACGGGTTGCATGTATTGCGATTGCGGGTAATACGACTATGATACACCTGTTGATGGGCTATGATTGTGACAGCCTCGGAGTATATCCTTTTACGCCGGTAAATATCGATATGATAGCAGGCAGTATGGAAGAAGTGCTTGGAATCAGCGGTGATGCGAAGGTTGTTATTTTGCCCGGAATATCCACTTATGTGGGCGGTGATATTGTGTCAGGCCTGTATGCCTGTGGTTTTGAGAAAACGGAGGAGATAAGTCTTCTTGTGGACCTCGGAACCAATGGTGAGATGGCAATCGGTAACCGGGATAAATTGCTTGTTACGTCCACTGCAGCGGGCCCTGCGTTTGAAGGCGGTAACATTGAGTGGGGCATGGGAAGCGTGGCCGGTGCGATATGCTCTGTAGAGCTTGACGGTGCTCTTGCAAAGTGTCATACTATTCTTGATAAGGAACCCGTGGGAATCTGCGGAACGGGAGTTGTGGAAACAATTGCAGAACTTCTTAGAGAAGGGATACTTGATGATACAGGACTTCTTGCGGATGAGTACTTTGACGACGGTTTTGAACTTGCAAAGACAAGTGAAGGTCGGGAAATCGTGCTTACGCAGAAGGATATACGAGAGCTTCAGTTAGCTAAGTCGGCGATTCGTGCAGGAATTGAGACACTGCTTATCAGGTACGGAATAGAGAAGAGCCAGGTGTCAAAGGTATACCTTGCAGGCGGTTTTGGTTACAGGCTTAATACTGATAAGGCGATTACCATAGGAATGCTTCCGAAGGAATTTGCGGATATTACCGAAGCGATAGGTAACAGTTCACTTGCGGGCGCGGTAAAATATCTTCGCGAGCAGGATGGCAGACAGACTCTTGAAAAAATAGTCGCGGTTTCGGAAGAAATCAGCCTGTCCATGGACAAGGATTTTAATGAATTTTATATGGAACATATGATGTTTGAAAAATAAATACTAAACTAATTCAAAACGAGAATCGTTTTAGAAGGGGGCAACATGGAATATATTATTTCAGCACAGGATAGAGAAATTTTGCGTGAGGTTGCAAAAAAACAGTTGGAGTTAGCCAACAAAGAGAGCAACAAAGAAAGAATCAAATTGTGGTATAAGCATAATGCACTTCAGGGTGATCGTCCAATGATTCATCTTGAGATGTGGACATTTGCACAGGAGATTCTTCCGCAGAGACTTAAGTGTACGGGTGCTTTTGCAAGACAGGTTGAGACAATGCTTTATTGCAATTTTTTAAACCAGGAATTGTTTGATGATGACAGGGTTACACCGGATTATTTTCCGCTTAATTATGATACTAATTTTGAGCTTTTCAGCATCAAGATTAATAAGCAGAATGCTACTGATGCAGCAGGTAATCAGAGCGTCGGACATCACTTTGAGTCAATCGTAGAGGATCTTGAGGACGATTATGACAAGCTTAAGGAGACAACCTACGGTGTTGACCTTGAGACTACGGAGCTTAAGAGAAAAGCTATCGAGGAAGCAATCGGTGACATTTTGCCTGTTAAGCTTCAGATGGATTGTCTCTACAGCGTACCTACACAGATGCTTGTACACTTTATGAGCATGGAAAACATGATGTTTGCAATGTATGATTATCCCGATCTTTTCAAAGAGATGATGGGAAGAATTGCAGACGATACTTTGGCATATTACAGAATGCTTGAAGAAAAGAGACTTATTATGCCCACTACAAGTTTTGAAAGTGTAGGACAGGGAACATGGAGTTTCACTAACGAGCTTCCCGGTTGGGACGAGTGGGAGAAGAGACCTTTTACAACAAAGGATGTATGGGGCTTCATGGATTCACAGGAGACAGTTGGTATCTCACCTGCGATGTATGAGGAGTTTATTTTCCCTTGCTATAAGAAGATTTCAGAGCAGTACGGACTTCTTTCATACGGTTGCTGTGAGCCGGTAGATCCTATCTGGGACAACTGCATCAGCAAGCTTACCAACCTTAGAAAAGTGTCTATTTCGCCTTGGTGTAAGGAAGAAGTTATGGGTGAGAAGCTTAAGGGCAGCAAGGTAATCTACCACAGAAAACCTAGTCCGAACTTCCTCGGCGTTGACCCTGTACTTGACGAGACGGCTTTCCGTGAGCATATCCGCAAGAGCCTTTATGCCGCAAGAGGCTGTAAGATGGAGATTACACAGCGTGACGTTTATACAATACATAACAATATTGATAAGGCGAGACGCTATGTTGAGATTATCCGTCAGGAAATAGAGAACAATTGGAAATATTAGTATCTATGAAAAAGTCGCTCTGTTTCAAATTGTAACGATATAAGTGTATCTGGTATACTTTAACTAAGTTAAGCTTAGCTAAAATACAGATTGGAGAGTATGCAATGGAAAAATATTATACACTTAATGAAGTGGCAATGATGACCGGATTGACGACAAGAACCCTTAGAAACTATTTGAAAATGAATGTGTTAAAAGGCGAAAAGATAGATGGTATTTGGAAATTTACTGAAGAAGAATTTGCAGAGTTTATCCAGAATCCATATGTAAAACCGAGTCTTCAAGCAAAAAATAAGGCTATCGTTTTTGATTTTTTGGCACAGAATGAAAAGCGCACAAATGAGATATGTACGATTATTGATGTATGCGTAGATTCTAATGAAGCAGAAGAAATCTCCTCTTTCTTTTGTGAAGAAATAAATAAGAGAAATGACGGAAAAATAAATTTTTCTTTTGAAAAAAATGGTTCCTACGTAAGAGTTATTTTAAGAGGATATGAAGATACTGTTATGGAAATTCTGAATGCTTATTATAACTAAGTACTAAATAATTTTAGCTTGCTAATAGTGCAAAAGCCGCCTATATTTTTATGGGCGGCTTAATTTAACTAAATATTAATTCGTTCTGCCTTCCTGTGCTTTAACAATCGCTTTGTAATAATCGACCGCACCCGGTAGACAACCAATCTCGATATTCTCATTCAGACCATGCATACCTGCCATCTGCTCAGGTCCATAATTAACAGGGCTGAAGCGTACGCAGTTATCACAGACATCATCATAGAAACGGCAGTCTGTCGCACCTGTTACGACATAAGGCAGTACACCGATGTCGGGGAAGCAGGAGAGGATTGTTTTCTGAACAATGTCAAAGGCTTCACCTTTCAGATTCAGAGATTTGGAAGGATAGCCGCGGTAAACAACTTCGGTCTCAAGACCGTATTTTGAGGCAAGGTCAGTTATGACTTTTAGACTTTCATCAGTTCCCTGATGAGGTATATAACGCATATTGGCACATACGCTTGCTTCCTGCGGAATTACATTGTAGCCGTTTGAACCTGACTGCATGGTAAATGCGATTGTAGTCTGGAGCATAGCCGCTGCCTGCGCACTTATCATGGGCATTACCTTCTTAAGCAGAGGACGGAATAACCAAAGGTTACTCATAACAAGACGTAAGCCGAAGTTACCTGCATACGGCGCGATTCGGCCAAACATTGCATTAACCGCAGGAGTAAATTTTCTGCGGAACGGAGTCTTTTTCTCGACACGTGCAATGAACTTGGCAAGGCGCGGAATGGGGGTGTTTCTGCCGGGAGCGCTGGAGTGTCCGCCGTTACTTCTGGCAATAAACTTCACATCGCCGTAGCCTTTTTCAAAGATTCCAACGGCTGCAAAATGTCCTTTTACACCGCCAACCGGGTCCTGAATAATACTGCCGCCTTCGTCGCAGAGCATGAACAATTTGATTCCGTGTTCCTTTAACCAACCGGCAAGCTTGGGACCGCCGCTTCCGCCGATTTCTTCGGTACAGCTGCTTGCAAGATAAACATCGCAGGCAGGAGTGTAGCCGTCATTTATCATTTCTTCGACTGCCTGATAAAATGCCATTACACTGCATTTGGTGTCGGCAGAGCCGCGTCCCCAGAGCTTACCTTCCGCTATTTCACCGGAAAAGGGCGGGTATTTCCACTCGCCGGTCGCCTCAACTACGTCCATGTGACTCATAAGCATAATCGGATCTTTGGAGGACTTGCCGGGCCATTTTAACAGTAGGTTACCGTCTATCTCAGTCTTTTCGCAGGTTGCAAAGACCGTAGGGAAAAGCTCCTCAAGAAGCTTATGAAACGCAAGGAACTTTTCTATGGAAGTATCATTGCGGTCAGAAATTGTCTCGTGTTTAACCATGCGTGAAAGCTTGCCTGCATATTCGTTAATGCGGGCGTTGTCCTCTGACAGCTTAAAGTTTGTTGCTTTCTTAGGTAACAAAAGAGTTCTTATGATTGCTGTGAGCAGGCAGAGCACAAGTGCGGCCGCAGAAATAAGCAATATCTTAATTAGTATATCTAATAGAATATCCATAAATATCTCCTAATGTATATTTGTAAGTTTGTAAGTTTTATTCTGCATTATTTGTTGCATTCTCCGGTTCTTTTCCTTCCTTGCAAAAAAGGATGAAGGAATGTGCAATGGTAATTGCACCACTGAGTAACATGAGGAAGCCTACACTTGAAATAAGACTCGGCATGCAGATGAAAAGTACCGTCATTACGATAAGCGGAATAGCAACAAGCTTTTTGCCGCGACGGAAATATTTGAATGCCATTGCACCGAAAAGTGCAGGTACTACGTTGTTGAATGCGGGCTGTAAAACCTCTGATTCAAGAACAGGACGAATCGGAATAATTAAGAATACACCGAGTGCAATGACAACTGTTGTGACAAGTGATGATACTGCGATTGAGAGAGTGGATACAATCTCGTTCTCAGTGGTTCCTGCCTCTGTTCCCGCTATATCACGGGCATTGAGCGCACACGGAATCTTCATGTTGATAAGGTTACCCGTAATAAAAGCAAGGTAGCTTCCGCCTGCACCAAGCATCGGGGTATAAATCAAAAATTCCACGATACAGCTTGGAATATAAATAATTGCAATCTGAGCGAGTCCCTTGCCGAAGGCCGAGAGGTCGGGCATGGCATCAAGTGCTACGCCCATAGCAAAAGGTGCACCTACAAGAAGGATAATACCGATAATTAAGCCTATACGTCCGAAAAGATGAGTTCTTTCGTTATAACGTTCCAAATACAATTCTTTTTCCTGATTGTTCATATCGGCACCTCCTTAAAAAATAATTCCGCAAATCACGGCAGCGGTCATACCTACAAGCATGCTGCCTGCGATTGAAAAGTTGTCAAGCCAAAGCATTTTCTTTTTCTCGGCAAAATAAGTGAATATCGCCATTGCAACAGCAGAAAAAGCAAATGTGACAAGCTGTAAATACTGCCCGGTAACTACAAGTGAACCGTTCTGCATTTGAATAAGCTGTCCTATGTAACTGCCCGTATAAGCTGTAATAAGACCTATAAACATGGCTGTCATTGCATTGTCGCCGAAGCTTCTTCCGCTTTTCTTTGCTGTGCCGGGTTTCTGAAGCTTTTTGCTGTAGCTTTTTCCGAAAATGGCCATGCATACAACACCCCAGATAATACCGACGGACATAAGGAGCGCAATCGTAGTGAATGCCTGAAGAGTCATCTCGTCAACATTAAGTCCTGAAAGACCAATACTTTTTGCAGCGATGTCGGCAACGCTTGTCTCGTAATGAAGCGCGCCTATAACTGAAAGCCTTAGCCACGGAAGCGGTATTCCGAGTGTGCCCGAAAGTGCTATAACTCCGAGTAAAATACTGATACTCGGCAGAAGTGAAAAGGTAAAGCTGGAAGTAATGGTACGTTTGAGTTTAACTTTGTCCATACCAATGGCGATACCTGCACGATATGCACGTACCATAAAGAAAACACTCATTCCTGCAACAAACAGAATAATGAGCCCGCTTATAAGATAGAGCGGTGTGCTGCTTAGCTTGTCAAGAATATTCATGGGATTCCTCTTTTCTGTATTTTTTTATTATGTATATTATAAGCGAAACTAGCTTTTATTTCAATGTTTACACGCCTAAAGTACGGACTAAATTGCAGTAGGAAAAATATTGACTTGCGTCTTTCATTGGGATAATATTAATCATATAAAAATTAAACTAAGGAAATGATGACATGAAAGTTGTATTAGAGAATTTAACCAAGAAGTTTCCAAGCCGTAATAAGCGTGAAAAAGCGGATGTTATTGCGGTTAATAATTTTACTTTTGAGATTCCGGACGGTAAGCTTATCGGACTTCTCGGCCCTTCGGGTTGCGGTAAGAGTACGATGCTTAATCTGCTCTGCGGTCTTTTGACACCGACAAGCGGTAAGATATTTTTCGGTGAGGATGATGTTACCAATCTTCCGCCGGAGAACAGAGGTGTTGGCCTTGTATTTCAGAACTATGCACTTTACCCGCACCTTACCGTTAAGCAGAATATTACATTTCCGCTTGAGAATCTTAAGGGAGCGGACAAGCTTTCTAAGGAAGTAATGGCACAGAAGGCACTTGAAGCAGCAAAGCTTGTTCAGATTGACGGACTTATGGACAGAAAACCGAGTGAACTTTCGGGCGGACAGCAGCAGCGTGTTGCTATTGCGCGTGCTCTTGTTAAGATGCCGAGAATCCTTCTTCTCGACGAGCCACTTTCCAACCTTGATGCAAGACTTCGTCTGCAGACAAGAGAAGAGATAAGAAGAATCCAGAGAGAGACAGGGATTACGACAATCTTCGTAACGCATGATCAGGAAGAAGCCATGAGCATCTCTGATATGATTGTTGTTATGAAGGATGGTATTTTACAGCAGATTGGTAAGCCACAGGAGGTTTATGACGAACCGGTTAATATGTTTGTTGCAACCTTCCTCGGAACACCGCCCATCAATGTATTTGATGCAGAGGTTAAGGGTGGTAAGCTTTACATAGGCGAGGAAGCTGTTTTAGAGGTTAAGGGAGTCGCAGACAGAGAAGTATATGCTGCGATAAGACCGGAGGGCTTTGTTCTCAAAGAAGACGGTGTGTTTGGCTGTGACCTTACGGAAGTAGAGGTTATGGGACGAGATATCAGTGTCGTGTCCAAACATAAGAATTCAAGAAATACGGAGATACGCTCCATTATCAGCTCAGATACTAAGATTGAGATAAATTCGTCGGTTGTCAG
>JAZNXQ010000208.1:0-5284 GCA_045593945.1 Lachnospiraceae bacterium
ATGTGCCTTAATACTCGGATGCGGGTTACTCGGTGCCACCACAAACTGCTGCATTCTAAGCTTCTTTACAGTCTCGCAGGCTTCTGTCTTCTCCTCTACCCTGTGCATCATCGGGACCTGATAATCACCCGCGATATCAAGATAAGGAATTGCCCATTTTCTTGCAACTCTTCTCATTGCTTCGGTATGCGGGAATGCACAGCCGTTTGTCACAATAATACCTATCTTAGCATACGGATAGTTGGTTATAAGATATTCAAGCACGATATTCCATGCACCGTAAAATGTAGTATTAACCGTATCGTCAATCTTACCGATGGGTGAATTCTGATGTCTCTCATCATCATTAATTCCAAAACAAAGTGTTATGTAATCGGCATCCTTCGGAATAAGTTTGTAACGTTCTATCGAAAAGCTGTCCTTTCTTGTTCCGAGATCTGTAATTGTCGAGCCACACTTAGCCTCATTAACAATCTCCATATGATTACGTCTTCCAATAAAGAAAGGATACACCTTCTTCTCGTCGGCATATAAACCCTCTGTAAAGGTAAGCTCCTTCTCCGGTGAATCCCTAAAATCTCCTTCAGTAAAACTGTCACCGCAAGCCACCCATTTCTTGCCCCAAAGGACATTGGCCGCCTTAAGTTCCTCTACAAGTTTTGTAAGTTCGTCAATTTTCTTATCCATCATTTGCCTCCGATAGCTTATTATATTACAAAATATTGTTTTACTGATACAGTAACTGTATTTATCAGCATACAGTTTACATTATAACAGTACACAACCTCAATGCGCAACAAAAATCGCTGTAAGTTTCACATACAGCGATTTTTCAACATTATTTAATCAATTATCATCGATAACTTTTCTGATACAAACTTACACGGGTTAGCCTTCTTATTCTCTGCAAAGCTTCCATCTTTATACTCTGTATCAAAAAGTACCTGAAGTGCTGTTTCGGCAACTTTGTCGCCCTCAAGACACTTGCTCATATAATATTCTTTTCTGATAATTCGCAACTCATGAACGTCTTTGATGATATTTCTGGTGTTCTCGATTATTGCTTCACTTACATTTGAAACATCCTTATGATACTGTCCTGTATGAGCCTTTGTAACATCGAAATTAACATCATTGTAATCACCATATCCTACTGCTTTCGGATACTTAGGAAACTCTATAAGTGAACCTGGGATTGACTCATCATATTTTGCAATAATACCGTCAAAGTTACAATATTTCTTCTGCTTGCCGTATCTCCATTTCTTATCCCACCATGCCGCAAAAAATGCAAGTGCAACCATACCTCCGCCTGAAAGGAAAAGACATGTTCCAAGTTCGAAAATGCCAGTAAACGCTGTGCTTAAAAGCATTGCAAAAAGTGTAGCACCTACCCACAAAGCTTTAATCCCGAATGGTATCGGCTGATAAATAGCAAGCATTCCCGATGCTCTTTTTCTGAAAGGATGCTCCTTATTTGATGCAATCTTCTTCATTATAGCCTTAGCCTGTTTCTTCTTCCCTGTACGGTAAAGCTCGTAGCCGTTAAAATAATCTGCAAATGCTTCATTCTTAGCTGTTGCTTCTTTAAGGTATTCTGCCGCCTCTTCAAAACGTTTTTCTTTAACAAGCTGCGCGTACATAAAAGAGTTAAAGTTAGAATAACCCATATCTCTTAAAGCCGTAACATAGGGATTTAATCTCTTATCCGCCATATTAAGACCACTTTTCTTAACTGCCTCTTCTGCAACATGTGCAAAGCCCGCAGGATTACCTGCCATCGCCTCAACTTTGGATACATCATATGTAGTTACAATATCCAAATCATATGCTCCGGGAGCATACATCGTTGACTCATACTTCTCCGTTGTAATTTCCTCTTGCATCTTCTTACACAATGTAAGAAGCTCTACTCTCGTGCACTCCGCTGCCCAGAATTCTTCAAATGCCATATTATTTTCTCCTTAGCCTTTACTTATAAATATTGTTTTTATATGTATTTCTGTCCGTTCTTATAACACTTCTTTGATGACCGCAAAAACGGCACTGTTCGTAATCCTGATGTGTTGTTTCAATGCTTACATTAACCTTGTCATGCGTATGTTTATAAGCTCCGGTCATCTGACTTCTCTCATAAACATTGAATCTTGCGATATCTGTATCAACCGCCAAATCATCGGACACAACAAGCTTCATACCATCATTCCGTCCGCACTGTGCACATCTCATTTTCTTATTGTCATATGCTGCATAAATCACTCCGGCACCCACAAAAATTATAATTACACCTATAAAAAAGTGATCAAGGTCCATCCAGACAAACATACCGAGAAGTATTGCCAAAATACCGCCCAAGGTATGAATCAATGTTTCTTTTTTCGACTTTTTCAAATTTGCATTTCTGTCACCGACACCTATAAATGTCTTGCCGTCCGACATGTCAAATATGCTTTTTTTCGGTTCGTTCTGATTGTTATCCATTATGCTGCACTCCTGTTTTCTTACTCAGCTATTCCGGCTTCATACAATGTAATAAATGCATTCGCCATCTTCAAATCCTTCTTAAGTGAATGCTTGATTATAAAGAAAAATACAATAGGCATTGTTAAATACATTGCAAATGCTACGATAACCACATAAATAGCAACAAAGATATCAATAAATACAAACGGTATTAAATAGTATGCCCATTTTGCGATCTTACATGCTGTTTTAAGTACTCTGCCGAGTCCGCCGCCTTTGGCAATCGCAAGCACCATGCACACTACATATGCTCCAAATGCTGCAATCATAAGAATTCCGAACAACGCTCCGAGAAATCCGTCAATAGATGCTCCCGCCATACAAATCGCCATGCCAACCAGTGCAAGAAAAGCATATCCTGACCACTTGATTCCTTCATCAATCTTTTTAAGCGCCTGCTCGCAATCCTGCTTAATCAATTTCGCCTCTGTAATACCTAATACAACTTCTTCTCTCTTTGCCATAATAATAACCTCCATTTTGTTTTTGCTTGTCTGCGACAAGTTTTTGCTTTTTATACCAGTAAGACTACACCTTTATCGTTTTGGTTTTATATTTTATAAAATTTTTTTAAAAAATTTATTTGGCTACAAAAAGCATTTTTTCTTGTTAAGAATAATGTAACCATATTGTAACCTATTTTTTGTATTTTTTCAACATATTCATACAAAAAAACCTCCCTAAAGAAAATTTTTCTTTAAGGAGATTTAAACACCTTTGTATTTATTCCCAAATAACATCCATATGTGTAAGCAACGTCGAATTTGCACCTGCTGTTCCGGTATGAATAACACCAATACCACCAAAATTATTGGGAGCAATCTCAGCCGTCAAATCAACTACATGTGCAAGTCCGGCCGATGCCTGCTCGTCATTCTGCTTCTTGGTTGTCTCCGCATGTGCCGTAAGCGTAGTTCCTTTTACGGAAACAATAATTGTACATGTTGTATTATAACACGATGCAGAAACCGGCTCACTAATCGCCTCTGCCATTCCGTTAGTATATTTCACAAGCTTAAAATCCACTGCATTGGAATATTTGCTTGTACGCTCAATTCTAAGTGCATATCCGTTCATTGTCGCATTATCCATCTTAATGCAGATATCCATGTACTGTCCCGTGGCACTTCCGAAGCCCTGTCCCGCAGACTTGCATGGACAAACATCAAGCTTCAATACCATATCGCCGTAGCTTCCCTGCATAGGCGTATAAAGAATTCTTGAGCCACGTACTGTCTGCTTAAGACCTGTAATGTCCTTAGCTCCGCCTTCACCCTCACCGTATATCCAGCCTGCTTCTTCTTTTGCCTTCCAGTCATAATCTGCAGTATCAAGCGGCTTAAAGCCTGAAACGGTCCAAAAACCTTCTCTAATATCAGGTCTGTACTCTGTCACAAAATCTTTAAAATCAGTGCTGATATTAATTAACGGCATATCATCTGAAGTTACTACCCGTGATGTCTTCACACTTATTTTTCCGCCTGTTTCAGAATTCACAACCTTTGGAGTTACCTCTGCCATAATATAATAACCGACGTCACCCGGAGTAAGCACATATGTATACTCCGGTTCATCAAGTCTTGAAGTTGCTACTTTAACAGTCTCTTTGCCATCCGCACTCACTCGATACCAATTGATTACAGAAATATCCTGTGAATCCAATGTAAGAGTATAATTTACAGTCACACAACCTGCCTCCACAACTCTTCCCGAAAAATAAGACGGAACGGGCTTAGTTGCAATCGTAAGTTCCGGTGATTTTGCAAAACCGGGAGCCGATACCACATCCGGCGTAATTGTAAGAAATGCACCGCCACCAAAGCCCAACTCACTTTTTGCATAAATCATACCGGTAACACTGCTATCTACGCTTTTTATAACGGTATAGTTACATGTTCCATCCTCGTTCGGAGTAATTGTCACATAATCTTTTAATGTATCATCTACAGTCCATGTTACCTTATCAGTAAAAGCATCTCCCGTATTATTTCTGAAATACTTGAAACTTGTTGTAAGAGTACCGGTTGCACCATTTTTAACATTTGTTATATTTGGAGCAACTGTCATCAAGTACGGATACAGCATATACTTCTCTGAAATTGCTTCTATCTCCGCTCTGTTATTAAGTGGATCCCAACCATCCTTTCCCTGAATCAAATTATATGTATTATAAATTGTCTTATCGCCATCTTTAATTACAAATGCTTTTGCGGCATCTGTTCCGGTAATATCTACAGTATTCTCCGGAGTCGCTTCTGCTATCACAATCTGCTTGCCGTTAAGTGTTACATTGCTCTGTATACATCTTAATGTATAGGCAGGTTCCGGTGTCCACTCTACCTTAAAGCCCGGATGGTCACTCACAAAATTACAATCAATAAGAGTTACTGTACCACCTGCCTTGGTAAGATACTGCGTTCCTTTAACATCCGATGTAATCTCGCAGTTCATAAATACCGCGCCCGTACCTGACGTGTTATAAAAAGGCTTAGAGCTGTAAAAACCAATTGTACAATCCACAAAAAGTGCTGTTCCCGGAAGTGCGTCATCACCACACTCGATATGACAATCCTTAAAAAGAATTCTTCCGCCGCTTCCGGTAAACGGACAAGCATTTAAACGGCTGATAAAATTACAGTTCACCGCAACAATCTTGTCACCATTAGTCAAAGCAAGCTGTGCCTGTGTAATTGCCTTTGCTCTCTTTGCTCTGGAGAGCTCCGGCTTTAACGGATATTCTAAATCCACGTTACAGTAGTTA
>JAZNXQ010000209.1:0-8406 GCA_045593945.1 Lachnospiraceae bacterium
CAAAATACAGCACCATTGTAAAAATGATACTTCTTTCCTATATCATACCAAAAACACAATCTAAAACCTTTATAACATCGGCCTTGTTTAAACGAATTTAATTCTTTATAACAGGCATTGACCGCAATATTTTTTTACAATACTATTATGTGAATAAGGAAACATTCTATTCAACACATATTTGTTGATTTTTACATTATCTTAAAATATAATTAAGAGGTAAAACAAGTATTATTTCGGAGGCAACAATGAACAAACCCGTAGTATTTGTAAGCGGTTCAGGCCGTGGAATCGGCAAAGCCATTGCAATCGAATTTGCCAAAAACGGTCATCCCGTAGCAATTAACGCCTTACACGACAAGAACCACTTAGAACAAACAAAGCAGGAAATTCTCGCATGCGGAGTTCCCTGCCTAAGCTTTCTTTGCGATATTAAAGATTATGATAATGTAAAGTATATTTTTGACGAGACAAAAAAAAAGCTTGGCCCGGTCGGCATCGTGGTAAACAACGCCGGTATCGCACATATAGGCCTGTTCCAAGATATGACACCAGATGAGTATAACAACGTACTTCAGACCAATCTTGTTTCAGCACTCAACTGCTGCCACACCGCAATTCCCGACATGTTGAGGGCTCAGAGCGGCCATATAATCAACATTTCCTCCGTATGGGGTAATGTCGGTGCCTCATGCGAAGCAGTCTACTCCGCTACCAAAGGTGCAATAAACAGCTTTACCAAAGCACTTGCCAAGGAACTTGCACCAAGTGGCATCTACGTTAATGCAGTTGCCTGCGGTCTTATTGACACTGACATGAATAAATGCTTAAGTGAAGATGACTTATCAGCACTTTGCGAGGATATTCCCGTCGGACGCATGGGGCAACCCGCCGAAATAGCACACTTCGTGCACGAGCTTGCAACAGGCGGACACACATATCTTACAGGACAAATAATAACTTTAGACGGCGGTTGGATGTAACCGCCGTTTTTTGTTCGGCGAATATTGATGCCATGCAAATAAGGTAAGCAAGGCACAGTACTTTGCACGTACACGGTTATTAAGCTTCATACGCTTCTCTAAGACGCTTAAGTGCCTTCTTCTCAAGGCGGCTTACATAGCTCCTTGAAATCCCAAATCGCTCCGCAATCTCTCTTTGGGTAACCTCATGCCCGTCACTGAGTCCATATCGCAGAGAGATAATTTGCCGTTCCCGTTCCGTAAGCACGTCTTTTATAAGGCCATTAAGCTTCTTTATATTCGCATCAAGCTCCATCTCTTCTATTATGTCAAGCTCGTCACTTTCAAGCACATCCATAAGACTTATCGAATTACCCTCTGAGTCAGTTCCAAGCGGCTCATAAAGCGAAGTATCACGCGCACGCTTTTTCTCCGAACGAAGCATCATGAGTAGCTCATTATCTATACACTTCGCGGCATATGTCACAAGTCTGCTTCCTTTGTCCCCGTTAAATGTATTAACTGCTTTGATAAGCCCGATTGTCCCGATGGAAATCAAATCCTCAACGTCACGGTCCGCGTAATTATATTTTTTGACAAGATGCGCCACCAGACGCATATTGCGTTCTATAAGTAAGTCCTTTGCACTCATGTCTCCGCTTTTAAGACGCTCCAGATAATATTTTTCTTCCTCAGGTGATAGCGGATTCTGGAAAGCCTTCACTAAACAAAAACCCCCGCAAAAAGTGTTTGTTAACAGTTTATGCGGGGGACAATATTTGAGTGCCTGGGCACTTTATTTTATTTTTATTAACCTTTACATCTTAAAATATCGAACTCTTCCGATGCAGCCTCGCCCTCAAGCTCAATAAAAAGCTTCTGTTTGGGATGTGGAGCGCTCTCCTGCTCCTCTCCATCCTCGTTAAGAATTCTAAGAACCTTCGCTTCGATATTACGTCCGTCCGGCTTCATAATCTCGATAATATCGCCGACACAGAACTTGTTACGCTGCTCAATAACAGCAAAGCCTCTCTCGTCAACACCACCGACAATACCGAGGTATGTGTACTCTTTCATATACGTATTGTGGTCATAAATCTGAGTCTCCTCATTGGGCTTGCCAAAGAAAAAGCCTGTCGTAAATAAACGATACGTACATTTTGCAATCTCCTCTCGATAAAAAGGAAGTCTGCTTCTATAATACTCCTCGCTCTTCTTATAATCGTCAATCGCAAGTCTGTAGGTCCTTGCAACCGTCGCCACATACAGCGCTGTCTTCATTCTTCCCTCTATCTTAAAGCTGTCAATTCCGGCATTAAGCATCTCCGGAATATGCTCTATCATGCACAAATCCTTGGAATTAAAAATATATGTTCCGCGCTCATTTTCGATAACAGGCATATACTCACCCGGTCTGTTCTCTTCCATGAGATAGTATTTCCAACGACAGGGATGTGTACATGCACCCTGATTGGCATCTCTTCCTGCAAGAAAGCTACTGAGTAAGCAACGTCCCGAATATGAAATACACATTGCTCCGTGAATAAAAGTCTCTATCTCCAAATCCTCGGGGATATTGGCACGAATCTCTTTTATCTCCGCAAGCGAAAGTTCTCGCGCGGTAACAACACGCTTCGCCCCCTGTGCATGCCAGAAACGGTATGTGCCGTAATTGGTGTTATTCGCCTGCGTACTGATATGAAGTTCCATCTTAGGGAGCACTTCTTTAGCAATCGTAAATACACCCGGGTCAGATATGATAAGCGCATCGGGTCCTACATCTTTTAACTCCTCAAAATATGCCCTTACGCCCTCAAGATCGCTGTTGTGTGCCAGAATATTGGCTGTAACAAAAACCTTAACACCATGCGCATGCGCAAACTCCACGCCTTCCTTCATCTCTGCAAGTGTAAAATTCTTCGCCTTGGCACGAAGGCCAAAAGCCTCCCCTCCTATATATACGGCATCGGCACCATAAATAACCGCTACCTTAAGTACCTCCAGACTGCTCGCCGGAACCAATAATTCAGGCTCTCTCATTATATCCTCCTTACGCTTACCGCCATTCCGTCACCTATCGGCAGAATGGTTGTCGTAAGCTCATCATGATGTGTCAATGTATATAAATATTCTCTCATACGACTGTGAATAGTCCTATTCCTCCGGGTAACCGCAAATCTCGACTCTATCACATCGCCGTCCTGCAAAACATTATCCGATATAAGTATACCGCCCGGTGCAAGAAGTCGCATGGCATCCTCAAAAAATGCCATATACTGTCCCTTGGCAGCATCCATAAAAATAAAATCGTACGGACCTTCAAGTTCTTTTAAAATATCCGTAGCATCACCCTCAATAAGTGTGATTTGCTCCGTCTTGCCCGCCTTACGGAAATTCTCTTTTGCAATCGGAATACGCTTTTCATATTTTTCCAAAGTGGTAATATGGCAATCCTCAGATACATTCTCGCTCATAAGAAGCGCCGAATATCCGACTGCAGTCCCCACTTCCAAAATATGCTTCGGCTGTTTAAGCCGAAGCATAACCTTTAACAAGCTTTCACTTTCCTGACGAATGATCGGCACATTATCATCAAGTGCCTCACGCCTTATGGAATTAACGAGGGGACTGTTACCTGTATCCAATGAGTTGATATATGCAGTAATTCGCTCATTAACTATCATTGTTTTCCCTCTAATCTTCAGTTTTTTCGGCCTTGATAACCTCTAAAATATCCTCCGACGTCATTGAAGTATTAAGTGTATACTCGCCTGACTTAATGTCGCATTCATAAAGTATTGCCTGTAACCAGAACACCTTATAATCTTCTATAAGTCCTCTTTCTTCAAGAAGCTTACCGACATCCATTTTACCAGCGCCGGATTTTATCGTAACCGTCACATCTTTTCCGGGAGCTTCTTCCATACTTGACGGTGTAAAAATTGATACACCAAATTCAAAACCCTTTTTTCCGCCCCAGACCAAAAGACAAATAACGGCCACAATAAGCATTAATTTTACAGCTATCGATATAACCGTCATCGCCATCTTCCTTACCATATACCCGGCCTCACTTTCACAAATTAATATCCGCTAACCTCCATAATGATGGGTAAAATCATCGGACTACGTTTCATTTTCTTCCACAGGTAATCGCTTAAGCTCTCCCTGATAACATTCTTAATCTTGCCCCAATCGCTTATATTGCGATACAAGCAGTCTTCAATGGCATCCTGTACTACTTCTCTCGCCTCATCCATAAGATTCTCGGACTCTCTTACGTACACAAAACCACGCGATACAATATCCGGACCCGCAAGAAGCTGATTGCTGTACTTCTCAAGAGTAAGGGCAACTATTATAATACCATTTTCCGAGAGATTTTGTCTATCCCTAAGAACAATGTTTCCAACATCTCCCACACCAAGTCCGTCAACCAGGATGCTACCTGTCTGAACCTTGTCAACAACCTCTGCCGATTCAGGATTCATCTCAAGAACATCACCAGAAGAAAGGATAAAAATATTCTCCTTCGGTATACCAAGACTCTCCGCAATGGACGCCTGTGCTTTAAGGTGACGGAACTCTCCGTGAACCGGAACCGAATACTTCGGCTTAAGAAGTGAATAAATAAGCTTAATCTCCTCCTGGCATGCATGTCCCGAAACATGAGTATCCTGAAATATAACATTGGCACCCTTCATCGAAAGCTCATTGATAACCTTGGAAACAGCTTTTTCGTTACCGGGAATCGGCGTTGAGCTGAAAATAATCGTGTCATTCGGCTTAATCGTAACTTTCTTATGAATGGAAAGTGCCATTCTTGAAAGTGCCGCCATGGACTCGCCCTGACTTCCCGTAGTAATAAGAACTATCTGGTCATCAGTATAATTCTTCATCTGCTCAATGTCAATCAATGTATTCTCAGGAATCTTTATATATCCGAGCTCGCTCGCAGTACCTATAACATTAACCATACTGCGGCCCTCAATAATAACTTTTCTTCCGAACTTATGCGCTGAATTGATTATCTGCTGCACTCTGTCAACATTGGAGGCAAATGTCGCAACAATAATACGGCTCTTGGCATTCTCCGAAAAGATTGTGTCAAATGTCTTACCTACTGTTTTCTCTGACATTGTAAAGCCCGGTCTTAATGCATTGGTGCTATCGCAAAGAAGCGCCAAAACACCCTTCTTACCAATCTCACCAAAACGCTGTAAATCTATCATGTCACCAAATACCGGTGTATAATCCACCTTAAAATCACCTGTATGAACAATTGTGCCCGCAGGTGAAAAAATAGCAAGTGCCGCTGCATCCGCTATACTGTGATTAGTCCTGATGAACTCTACTCTGAAACAACCAAGATTAATCGACTGTCCGTATTTTACAATCTTTCTCTTTACACTTTTAAGCAGACCATGCTCCTCAAGCTTATGATCAATAAGTCCAAGTGTAAGCTTAGTTGCATAAATGGGCGCACTAACCTCCTTAAGCACATACGGCAGAGCGCCTATATGATCCTCATGTCCATGCGTAATAATAAAGCCCTTAACCTTGTCAATATTATCTTTAAGATAAGTCACGTCCGGTATAACAAGGTCAATGCCTAACATATCATCACTTGGAAAAGATAAACCGCAATCCACAACAATAATACTGTCCTCATATTCGAAGGCAGTCATGTTCATGCCGATTTGTTCCAAACCACCAAGCGGAATAATCTTCACCTTTCCATATTCACTTTGTTTTAAATCCAAAAAATTACACCTCCACATTTAAAAGAGTTTGCTTAGCAAACTTTTGAGAAACTTAGTTTCCCATGCATTTAGAATTGTTTTATAAAAGCCCCGGCTCACTCCAGGGTAATATCGTCGCCCAAAAGCTGTGCAAAAATAGCTGACACACTGTCAAGTTCATCATCATCCTCAACGAACTCATAAAGTGCCTCTGCATCACCGTCTTCAGACATATCCTTTAAAATGTATGCTTCTGACTCACCGTCTTCATCCTCTGTCTCTGTAACAAGTAAATAATTACGTCCGTTAATTCTTGTTTCTTCTACAATATAAAAAGTTTCTTCTTCACCTGTCTGCGGTACTGTAAATGTAAGTTTTTCCATATTATTTCCCTCCTAAACTTATTCTTCCGTATTCTTATCCATACCGATAAAATTAAGATAACTCTGCAAAATAAATGATGCCGCTATCTTGTCGATATACTGCTTGCGGTTCTCTCGTCTTACTCCGGTCTCCATTAGCGTCCTCTCTGCCTCAATCGTGGACAAACGCTCATCCCAAAGCACAACCTCAAGACCCGTACGTTCTTCAAGCATGGTCTTAAATTCCATCGTTTTCTCGCAACGCTCACCAATGGTATTATTCATATTTTTGGGAAATCCAAGTACAATCTTCTCAACCTCGTATTCCGCAATAATCTCATCAATTCTTGCAAGCGTCTGTCTTAACTTATTTTCACGTTCTCTTTTAATTGTCTCGAGACTTTGCGCAACAATCAAAAAGGGGTCACTAATAGCCACCCCCACCGTTTTCGAGCCAAAGTCCAACCCTATGATTCTCTTTTGTTCTTTCATTGCAACTTCTTCTCTATATAGTATTTTAAAGCTTCCTCAAGCAGTTCATCACGTTCAACCTTCATAATAAGACTACGCGCATTATTATGACTTGTAATATACGTAGGGTCACCTGACATTATATATCCAACAATCTGGCTTACCGGGTCATAACCTTTCTCTGCCAAAGCTTCATAAACCGCGG
This sequence comes from Lachnospiraceae bacterium, assembly GCA_045593945.1. Taxonomy (GTDB): domain Bacteria; phylum Bacillota; class Clostridia; order Lachnospirales; family Lachnospiraceae; genus SIG300. Next base: position 6,743 of record JAZNXQ010000209.1, read on the forward strand.
CAAGTATCTCGCTAACCCCGGGTTCCGCTTCCTGTATTATTTTAAAATATTGTGTGTTAGATAAATCCTGCATTCTCTCTCGCCCCACATCCGTAATACAAATTATACATAATAATTTTAATACAAATTTGTAATTTCGGCAAGTAATATTTGCAATCTTTAACTTTTCGTAAGAATTTATTAAAAGATTACTCCTGCTCCTTTACCAAAATGCTTCCAAAAACACTACCTGCAACAATCTCTGTCAACAAAACATCTGCAAGACATCCTGTAAGTTCCGCTACACCCTCTGCCATATTATCCACCGACACCAACACCTTAACATACTCTGACGTACAACCCGACCAGTACATCTTACCGTCAAACTGAACCTGTTCCTCAAACAAAACCTTCTGCGTTGTTCCGATAAAACGCTTTTCAAATGCCTCAGTCATTTCCTCACCAAGCTTAATAAGTTCTGCGCTTCGCTCATTTTTTATCGTTTCAGGAATCTGGCCGGGCATCTTTGCCGCCCTGGTACCGTTTCGCATGGAATACTTAAATATGTGCATCTCCGCAAAATTAACTTTTTTAAGGAATTCAAATGTCTCTTTAGCTTCTTCCTTTGTTTCTCCCGGAAATCCAACTATAACATCTGTTGTAATTGCTGCATTTGGATATATTTTACGGATAAGGCAACATTTGTCATAGTATTCCCCCGGCGTATAATGTCTATTCATTCTTTTGAGCACACTTTCACTTCCGCTCTGGAGTGAAAGATGAAAATGCGGGCAAAATTCCTTTATTCCACCAAGCTCCTGCATGAACTCTTCCGTAATGATACGCGGTTCCAATGAACCAAGTCGTATTCTCTCAATACCGTCAATATCCGAAAGTCTCTTAACAACTGTCAAAAGATTGTCTTCGCAATCTGTAAGATCCTTGCCATACGAACTGAGATGAATACCGGTAAGAACAATTTCCTTATAGCCTTCCTGTGCAAGAATGCCAACTTCATCAACTATCGACTGAAGACTTCTGCTTCTAATACGGCCGCGCGTATACGGAATAATACAGTAAGTACAAAACTGATTACAACCATCCTGAATCTTAATATACGCTCTTGTATGATTTTCCACGCGCACAAGAGGCATATCCTCATATTCCGCTGTTTTAGACATATCTGTCATAAAAACATTATCTGCACATGCCTTCTCCTGCATCTCCAAATAACCTTCAATAATTTCTACAATCTCAGCCTTACGGTTATTACCCACAATAACATCTATAGCCTCATCCTGCTTACAATTCTCAAGACCGCTCTCAACATAGCATCCGACAGCAACAACCACAGCCTCCGGGTTGCTCTTCTTGGCCTTATGAAGCATCTGCCTAGACTTCCTGTCCGCTATATTAGTTACCGTACACGTATTTATAATGCAGACATCAGCTACCTCACCAAACGGTACAACAGTATAGCCTGCCGCTTCCATTCTCTGTTGCATAGCCTCCGTCTCATATGCATTTACCTTACATCCAAGCGTATGAAATGATACTCTCTTCATCACGGACCGCCTTCCTAAAATAAGTACTTTTTTATTGTTGACATTTTGAAATGAATTGGCTAATATATATTTATGGAAATTAAATTGACAGATAATAAGGAGATATTTTCTCATAAAAAC
>JAZNXQ010000210.1:0-18010 GCA_045593945.1 Lachnospiraceae bacterium
AATATGAACCTCATCAGCAACCATGAATGCAGAATAGAAGCCGAGACCGAAATGACCGATAATCTGGTCCTCATTAGTCTTGTCTTTGTATTTTTCAAGGAAATCGGTAGCACCTGAAAATGCAATCTGTGTAATGTATTCCTCAACTTCGGCAGCAGTCATACCGATACCGTTGTCGATGAATTTGAGAGTTTTGTCTTCGGGATTAACGATAACCTGAATGGCAGGCCTGTAATCGTCTGCAAAACTGTATTCGCCCATGACTTCGAGCTTTTTGAGCTTGGTAATAGCATCGCAACCATTGGAAACGAGCTCACGGAAGAAAATATCGTGATCTGAATACATCCATTTTTTTATGATAGGTAAAATGTTTTCGCTGTTAATGGAAAGAGAACCTTGTCTTGTTGCCATAAATAAAACCACTCCTTTAAAATGTAAAAATATTTCTCTCGGTAAATTAAGAATTTGCCGAATTTAATAATAATGATAATACCGTCGGAATTAAATGTCAAGAGAAAATTAGCACTCAAGACAAAAGAGTGCTAACAAATACAAAAAATAAACTTAACAGTAGATTATAAATACAAAATATGGTATGATACTCAACAGATAAGTACTATTTACGCGAGGAGGAAGTCGATGTTTGTCTGCAAGATAAAAGATATTAAAGACTTTATGAATAAACTTCTGTTAAAGTCGGATTTTGATATGTTCGCAGTTTCGGAAGTCACGATAATGACCTATAATAGTTTTGTTGTTGATGGACATTTGCAAAAGAACTATTACACCGAAGAAGAGTGGCAGAACCTTGATGGCGAGCGTTTTTCCTTGTGGGAAGCGATAAGACCTTTTTGTTTGCAGGTTATTAAGGGCAAAAAGACACCGGAGAGTTTTAAGATAGTACTTCTTTTATCTGAAAAGAATAAGAGTAATTTGCTTGCCGGTTATGAGGAACTTCAAGCGGCAGGTTATCGGAGCGATAACATTCATGGCTTATACATGAATTTGAAATATGAGAACGGAGAGTTATATATAACAACGGGAACCTCCGTATCATTTTTTACGGTTGATAAATCACTTGAGAATATTTGGGCAAAATATGTAAAGGACTTTTTTGCAGAGAAGTCCGTGGACTTTGAAGAAATGTGAGGTATGAAGCATGTCAATGGAACGTGAGAATAAGGAAATTTGCATGATACAAAAGCTTTCAGATTATATTGAGAAAAGTGTTACACCATATCATACGGTTGCTGCAGTTAAGGAGACTCTGAAAAAAGCAGGGTTTAAGGAACTTTCGATGAATGAAGCATGGCCTAAGCTTGCGAAGGGTGCAGGTTATTTTGTGGACGTGTTCGATTCCGCATGTGTGGCTTTTTATGTGGGTGAAGAGTTTACAAGTGACGGAATGTTAAGAATTATCACAGCACATACAGACTCGCCTTGCCTTAAAATCAAGACATCACCCGAGAAGAAGAATGCGGATGGCTCATTATCACTTAATACAGAAATTTACGGCGGACCGATTTTAAATACATGGCTTGACAGACCGTTGTCAATTGCCGGAAGAGTGATGCTTCGTACGGCAGACGCATTTGCACCGAAAAGCGTGCTTGTTGATTTAAAGAAGAGTGTTGCAACGATTCCGAATCTTGCGATTCATATGAACCGTGATGTAAATAAGGGTGTCGAGCTTAACCGTCAGACAGACATGCTTCCGTATATGGGTCTTGTGGCTATGAACGGAGAGAATATGTCGGAGGATTATCTTCTCGAAGTTATTGCAAAAAATATGCAACTTAAAAAAGAAGATATATTGTCTTATGATTTGTATGTATATAACAATGACAAGCCTGAGATTTGCGGAATTGAAGATACGCTTTTTTCAGCACCGCGAATCGATAATATAAGTTCAGTTGCGGCGGGTGTGGAGGCACTTATTGACGCAAAGCACGATGTTAAAGGATTGCAGATGCTTGCAATCTGGGACAATGAAGAAGTAGGAAGCCAGACTAAGCAGGGCGGAGATTCACAGACACTTTCTGTTATTTTAGAGAGAATTTATCTGGCACTTTCTGTAGATAGGGAAGAGTACCTTAATGCTGTATGCAAAGCGGTTGCACTTTCTGCGGATGTAGCGCATGCACAGCATCCCAATCATCCCGAAAAATCAGACATAACTAATCACGTATATCTTAATAAAGGTGTGGTTTTTAAATTGTCCGGTACTCAGAAATATGCGACAGATGCTGAGACTCTTGCAATTGTAAAGCAGCTTTGCGAGAAAAATGATATACCGTATCAGATTTTTGCAAATCGCTCGGACAATCCCGGAGGTTCGACAATCGGTAGTCTTATGTCCTCAAATTTACCGATACGAACTGTTGATTTGGGAATTCCGATGCTTGCGATGCATTCTGCAAGAGAGCTTGCCGGAACGGCTGACCAAAGTGCAATATATAGGTTGATGAAAGCATTTTTTGAATAATAGTTCGAAATTTACAAAGTAAATTTTGAATAAAACCAGGAGGTGGACTATGTCTGTCATAATAATTATTGGAGGCGGCGCATCAGGAATGATGGCGGCGATTACGGCAGCACAACTTAATAAAAAGACGAAGGTTATTTTGATAGAGCATGGTGACCGTCTCGGCAAGAAGATTCTTGTTACAGGCAATGGTAAATGTAATCTTACAAATCGTAATATGGATATTTCGTGTTACAGAAGTGACAACTTAAGTTTTGTAGAGGATGCATTGTCAATTTTTGGAACTGCTGATACCGAGAAGATTTTTGAAAATATCGGGCTTTTGCTTAAAGAGAAAAATGGTTACATGTATCCGTATTCAGAGCAGGCGGCGACAGTCAGTGATGTACTCCGTGCAGAACTTGTAAGATGTAAGATTGATGTGCAACTTAACATTAAAATCAATAATATAGTTGCAAAAGACAATTGTTTTGAAATATATTGCGAGGATAATAAGAAGTTTATCGGCGACAAACTTATACTTGCAACCGGCTCCAAGGCTTCACCTAAAACCGGCTCCGATGGTAGCGGTTACGAGCTTGCAAAGATGCTCGGACACAAGATAATCAAGCCGCTTCCTGCGCTTGTGCAGCTTGTTTGCGAGGGCAACTTCTGGAAGGGAATTGCAGGTGTGCGTTGTGATGCGAATGTTGTAATTAAAGCAGACGATAAGTTTGTTTGTGAGGATCGCGGCGAGTTGCAGCTTACAGAGTACGGAATATCGGGTATTCCGGTGTTCCAAGTTAGTAGATTTGCGGTGCGCGCGTTAGACAAAGGACAGAGGGTTAATGCGTGTATTGATTTTCTTCCGGTGATTTCTGAGGAGAGAATATTTAAGTTTATAAAAGCTCAAACAGATGCCTCTGCCAAGACGGCAGAAGAATGTCTGAATGGTTTGCTTAATAAAAAACTGACTGTTTTCATTCTTAAAGAAGCAAAAATACCGTATAGTAAAGAACTGTCGGTGCTTTCTGACAGAGAAGTTAAGCTTGTCATAAAAATAATAAAGAACTTTGAAGTGAAGGTTACAGGTTCGAAGTCCTTTGATATGGCGCAGGTCTGCTCGGGAGGAGTGGATACGACACAGGTAGATTCAAAGACAATGCAGTCTAAGAAAATAAAGGGACTTTATTTTGTTGGAGAACTCCTTGATGTGGATGGAATATGCGGCGGATATAATCTTCAGTGGGCATGGACCAGTGGATATCTTGCAGGGCAGGATGCCGCTAAGTCACTTGTGTAGGTAGATGAGATATGATTAGAATAAATCAGTTAAAGTTAAAGGTAACACATAGTAAGGCAGAGTTTGAGGTTGCGATTTGCAAAGCACTGCGAATAAGCAGGGAGCAGATTTTGCAGTATAAAATCATTAAGCGTTCAACCGATGCGCGAAAAAAGGACAACATCATTTATTCTTATGTTGTTGATGTTGCGGTTACCAACGAATCAGGTGTTTTAAATAAAAACAAGAATAACAGGGATATTGTGAAGTCTAACGAGGTCAAATACGTTTTTCCGAATTTGAAGGAAGGCGAAGTACTTGCAGACAGACAAAAGTTAGCGCACAGGCCTGTTATTATAGGCACGGGACCTGCAGGGCTTTTTTGCGGGCTTATGCTTGCAAGATCGGGCTATAGACCGATTATTCTTGAACGTGGCGAATGTGTCGAAAATAGACAGAAGAGTGTAGAAGAATTTTGGAACGGCGGTAAGCTTAATACTAATTCTAATGTGCAGTTTGGTGAAGGCGGAGCCGGAACTTTTTCGGATGGCAAACTTAATACACTTGTTAAGGATGTTTCGGGAAGAAATAAGGCAGTACTTGACCTTTTTTATGAAGCAGGCGCACCTGAAGAGATAACGTACATTAATAAACCGCATATCGGTACGGACATTTTGTGCAATGTTGTCCGCAATATGCGAAAAGAAATAGAGAGTCTTGGCGGAGAAGTAAGGTTTGAAAGTCAGGTTACGGATTTTCTTATAGAGAAGGGAAAAATAAAGGCTGTTGAAATAAATTCTTCCAAAACAATAGAGACAGATGTGGCCGTGCTTGCAATAGGGCACAGCGCACGAGATACATTCAAGATACTATATGAGCTTGGAGCGGATATGGAACAGAAGGCTTTTGCAGTCGGTGTTCGTATTCAGCATCCGCAGCAAATGATTAATATTTCGCAGTACGGTGAGGATTATCCCGATTGTCTGCCGGCGGCAGATTATAAGCTTACTTATCAGGCATCAAATGACAGAGGAGTGTATTCGTTTTGCATGTGCCCAGGAGGCTTTGTTGTTAATGCATCTTCGGAAGAAGGCAGGCTTGCAATTAACGGAATGAGTTACAGTGACCGTGCAGGAGAAAATGCAAACAGTGCTCTTATAGTAACAGTAAAACCTGAGGATTTTGCGAGTAAACACCCTCTTGCCGGAGTTGAGTTTCAACGTAGCCTTGAAGAGAATGCTTTTAAGGCTGCTGATGGCAGAATTCCTACACAATATGTCGGTGAGTTTTTAAACAATGGTGTGCCGGAAAATATAAATGTTACAGCACAATTTAAAGGTGAATATGAGCAGGGAACGGATATGAGAGACTTACTTCCTGATTTTATCTGTGATGCACTTGCCGAGTCTTTAGGCTTTTTTGGTCAGAAAATCAAAGGGTTTGACAGGGACGATGCAATTATTGCAGCAGTGGAGAGCAGAACTTCATCTCCTGTACGAATTAACAGGGACGAATATTTTGAAAGTAACATTAAAGGATTGTATCCTTGCGGTGAGGGAGCCGGATATGCCGGCGGTATAACTTCTGCGGCAATGGACGGGCTTAAGATAGCAGAAGCAATTGCAAAAAAGTACATGCCGTAGTATAATATACTATGTAAAATTATATTCGGGAGCGTATTATGAACGGAAGAGAAATGCTTAAAGACAAGAAGAGAATCGTTATTAAAATCGGTTCGTCTTCTCTTACACATAAAGAGACAGGTAATCTTAACCTTAATAAGCTTGAGAAGCTTGTTAGGGTTCTTTGCGATTTGCGTAATCAGGGCAAGGATGTCGTACTTGTATCCTCAGGTGCGATTGCAGTGGGAAGAAAGATTCTTGGACTTAAGGAGAAGCCTGTTGAGATTTCTAAGAAGCAGGCTTGCGCATCAATCGGACAGGCAAGTCTTATGACTGTTTATCAGAAACTTTTTTCAGAGTATCATCAGGTTACTTCGCAGGTACTTATTACTAAGAATGTAATGATTAATGATTTGTCCCGTAAGAATGCACGCAATACATTTGAAGAGTTACTTAATTATGGAGTAATTCCGGTAGTTAACGAGAACGATACAATTTCAACATACGAGATTGAGTTTGGTGAGTTTGGTGACAACGACCATCTGTCTGCAATAGTTGCGGCACTTATCGGTGCAGATTTACTGATACTTTTATCAGATATTGACGGACTTTTTACGGATGATCCGAATACCAACAAAGAAGCAAAGTTTATTGATATTGTTCCGGAGATTACGGAGGAATATCTTAATATGGGCAAGTCCACCAGCAAGAGTAATGTCGGAACGGGAGGCATGAGCGCCAAGATTTCAGCTGCGAGAATTGCTACGGATTCAGGCGCAGACATGATAATTGCCAACGGTGAGGATGTTGAGATAATTGACAGAATAGTAAGTGGTGAGAAACTTGGTACTTTGTTTTTGTCGCATAAAAATATAGATTTCAGTTTGATTGATTATTTGGCAGAATAGCTTGAATGAGTGTATTTTACAAAGGAGGGGTCCTGTATGGCAATACATATTATTGAGAATGAAAATGATGCAGTGTACAAGCACATGTCTAAAGACAGAATACTTGAGATTGCGGAAGATAAAGGCAAAATCGGAGGGCTTAAGACATATAATTATGCTTTGCTTCATCAGAACAATAATATCCGTGAGGAGATTTTGCCTAAGCTTGACAAATATAATCTTATAGAAGTTACATCATGTATTCCCACTGAGAATAATATTTATTTTACCGGAATTACCGAGCATACGGGAGGTAAGGCATTTATTACCTTGTTCCAATATGATGTTGAAACAAAGCAACTGAATAAGTTTTATGCATACGAAGACACTTTGGCTTTGTATCCTAAGCAGAAAAAGGTTAAGATTTTTATTCTTGACGAAGATTATATTATTATTCAGAATAGTTTTCTGCGTTATAATATGGCAGATAATTATGAGGGCTATTTTGATGTTGAGCTTAATCTGTACAATGTTAAGGTTAACAACACTGTCCCGATTACAGACCCGAATCTTTCACTTGGTATTGAGTGTATGATTCCTGTTTCAAAAAACACCTGTGTTATTAAGACGGGATTTTCTGTATTTCCTGATGAGATATATAAGAAAATTGACAAGTCAGAGAGCGTTATGGAGATAATAGGCCTTGTTAATGTTAAGCAGCTTATTACCGACATACTTTTGAAGCAGAGAAATGTTTACATTGATGTTATAGACAGAATGCAGTTTGATAAAACCATACCGAAGCTTAAAGTCAGAAAGGGACAACTTATATATTCGAGAGTTAATATTGCTGAAGCAAAAGAAGAAGTTGTGTTTTTCAATATTGGTACGGGTAAGACTTATGTTTGCGTTAAGAATAAAGTTACGGGAATGGAGAAGCTTGCCAAGGCATATGTTCTTATGGGTGAGCCGCATGTACTTGTTTCCAAGCAAGGGGAGACTTATCTGTATAATATTGCTACCAATGCCATTACTTTACGTCTTAACAAAGGTATTTCATTAAAGACAATTAAAGATAATTATGTTATTTTAGAAAAAGAAAAAAACAGTATTTTAGGATATCCTGTTTACACAACGGAAGTTTACGAATATCCGGGCGAGCAGCTTGTTCTTAAGGAAAAGGCAGCATACTCTGATTTGTGTGTGACAAAGGATAACGATATTTACCTGTTTGTAAAATAGGAGAGTTTTATTTATGGAAGACAGCAGAATTACAAGAATTAACGAGTTATATCATAAGTCGCAGAATGAAGGACTTACGCCTGAGGAAAAGGAAGAACAGGTGCGTCTTCGTATGGAATATGTACAGGCGGTAAGAGCTAATTTAAGAGGCCAGCTTAACAATATTAGTATCAAAGAAGCGGACGGTTCGATTACCGACCTCGGTAAAAAGTTTGGTGATGTACAGTAATGAACAATTATAAAGATGGTGTTGAAAGACCTGATACTAAGCAGGTCTTTCGCAAATTAATGCTGGAACAGAGAAAGAATATGACTTTATCCGATGTTAAGGAGAAGAGTAAGGCGATTGTCTGCAATATACTTTCAACTACGGCATATAAAAATGCTGATTGTATATATGCGTATATAAGTACGCGTAATGAGGTTGATTTGGCAAATCTTATTGAGGCTGCGTGGACGGACGGTAAGCGTATAGCGGTGCCGAGAGTTTGCGGTCAGGATATGGATTTTTATTATATAGACTGTTTTGATGATCTTACAAAAGGAAACTTTGGGATTCTAGAACCGGCAGAACACACGGTAAAGGCTGATAATAAAACGGCACTTATACTTATTCCGGGTGTAGCTTATGATAAGACAGGTAACCGCGTGGGCTATGGAGGCGGGTATTATGACAGATATCTTGCAAGAAAACATGGTCATTATATTGTCGCACCTGCATATGAATTCCAGTTAGTTAATGAGATTTTAACGGAAGAACATGATATCAGGGTTGATAAGATAATATGTGAGTCCGTTATATTAAGCCTAAGGGCAACTAAAGATATATAAGAGGTTGAATATGATTAAGAGAGTAAGTATGGCATTATTTTTTATGATGTCGTTTTTGTTGTGTTTGGGATGTTTTATTGGATGCGGTAATAAAAAGAAGGAGATTGCTTTAATGGAGAATGTAGTTAAAATTGAGGTTGATGAGAAGAAATATCTTGTTACGGATTTGGGCTTTTCTGAAGGCTGCACATATTCTTATAAAGGTGAAGGTATTGCAATATATAACGGGATACTTCGCGGAATGGTTTCGGATACCGATACTAAGGTATATGTGGATGATAAAGACGGTAATTCATTAGGTTATTTTGAAGTGGAAGTTATTAAGGATACATATCAGGGATATGGTGCGGTTGAGACAGAAGAAGGCTGGTATGAACCGATTGAAGTAGAGCCTGTTGAAGGTATCTCAAAGGAGTTTTCAATGGGAATGGATATTTCCACGATTCAAAATATTCTTGAAGGTGGCGGTAAGTTCTACAATGATGAAGGTAACCGTGAGAGTATTTACAAGCTTTTAAGAAATAACGGTTTTACCTATATTCGTTTGCGCCTATGGAATGAGCCGTATCAGTATGATTCAGAAGGCAACAAGCTTTCCTACGGTGGCGGTATGTGTGATGTCGATACCATCAAAGAGATTGCCGTAGATGCAAAAGGACTTGGATTTAAGCTATTATTAAATTTTCATTATTCTGATTTTTGGGCAGATCCGACATATCAGGTAATTCCTAAAATGTGGGAGAATATAGATACTGCTGAAGAAATGGCAAAGGCTGTATATGATTATACTTATGAGACAGTAACGGCGTTTTGTGAGGCAGGAGCTAAGCCGGACATGGTTCAAATAGGTAACGAGATTACTACAGGTATGTTTTTACAAAAAGGCGGAGAAGACGACGGAACCTTTGACAGAGTGGGTTATGCAAAATATATATCTGCGCGAACTAATGCTTCCAATAATGTACGAGCTCCTTATATCAGAGGCAATGAAAAGTCAAATCTTGTTTTATATGTAAAAACTGGAGCAGAAGCAGTTAAAGCAGTAGATGATTCCATACTTATTATGATTCAGCTTGCTAAAGAAATGGCAGCAGTTGAGTTTATGAAAGGATTTTATCATACATTTGACAGTGTTCCTTTCGATGTGATTGGTCTTTCTTATTATCCGAGATGGCACGGAAGTACGGAGAGACTTAATACAGCGCTTACGGCACTTGCAGAGGAATTCCCGGAGAAAAAAGTTGCGGTAGTAGAAGTGTCATATGCATATACCTATGAATATACAAAGCATGCTGCTAATCAGTTTAACAAGGATTTTGCTTCAAAGGATTATGAGGTAAGTGTTCAGGGACAGGCCAACTTGTACAGAGATGTTATTGCGGCTGTTGCAGGGGTTGGCGATGCGGGATTTGGTGTATTTGTATGGGAAGGCGCATGGCTTCCTGTTGAAGGAGCAGGATGGGCGGCATATAATACTAAGAGCAGTTGGTCCAATCAGGCATTCTTCGGCTATGGCGGTAAAGAGCTTCCGTCAATAGAAGTATTTAACCGTGCAGCAGGAATAAAGTAATTGTTATTGTGTTAGAGAGGATAAGAAAAGATGTTTGGTAATATAGATTTGGATAGTATTGATATTACAAAAGATGCACCGGTAACGGAACCAGAGCGCCAGTATTATTTTATGGCTAAGGCAAGGGAATATGTAAATGGACTTAAGAATGAACTGGGAAGAGCACTTACTTTTTCGGTCAATACTTTTGGGTGTCAGATGAACGCCAGGGATTCCGAGAAACTTACCGGAATTTTACTTAGTCTGGGATATGAAGAGATTGAATCCGAAGATGCTGATTTTGTAATCTATAATACATGTACAGTTAGAGAAAATGCAAATGTGCGCGTATATGGAAGACTCGGTTCGCTCAAGCCGTTTAAGAAGCGTAATCCTCATATGATGATTGCGCTTTGCGGATGTATGATGCAGGAACCCGAGGTTGTTGCCAAGATAAAGCAAAGCTACAGATTTGTTGATATTGTTTTTGGCACACATAATATATTCAAGCTTGCAGAGCTTATGTGCAACAGATTTGAAAGCGGTAAGATGACAATTGATGTGTGGGAAGACACTACGCAGATAGTTGAGGATTTGCCTAATGAACGTAAATTCGTTTTCAAATCAGGCGTTAATATTATGTTTGGCTGTAATAATTTCTGCAGTTATTGTATAGTGCCGTATGTTAGAGGTAGGGAGAGAAGTCGTAAGCCTGAAGATATTATTAACGAAATTAAACGCCTTGTAGCGGATGGTGTTGTAGAAGTAATGCTTCTCGGACAAAATGTTAATTCATACGGTAAGAATCTTGAGAATCCAATGAGCTTTGCCGAACTTCTCTGTGAGATTGAGAAGATAGAAGGGCTTAAGAGAATTCGTTTTATGACTTCGCATCCTAAGGATTTGTCTGATGAATTAATTAAGACTATGGCGGGTTCCAAGAAGATTTGTAAGCATCTTCATTTGCCGCTTCAGTCCGGAAGCTCCAGAGTTCTTAAGGTTATGAACAGACGATATACCAAGGAACAGTATCTTGAACTTGTCGATAAGATTAGGGCGGCAATTCCTGATATTGCGCTTACCACAGATATTATTGTAGGATTTCCGGGAGAGACAGAGGAAGACTTTTTAGAGACGATGGATGTTGTTAGAAAAGTAAGATATGACAGTGCATTTACTTTCCTTTATTCCAAGCGAACAGGTACACCTGCAGCGGCAATGGAGGACCAGATTCCCGAGGCAGTAGCTAAGGAGCGTTTTGACAGATTGTTAAAAGAGGTTCAGGATATCGCAAGTGAGGTTACGGGTAAGGATGCAGGAAAAATAATTGATGTGCTTGTTGAGGACATTAACCGTCAGGATGTTGAATTTGTTACAGGAAGACTCAGTAATAATTCAGTCGTTCACTTTAAAGGTGGCGAGGAGCTTATTGGAAAGATAGTTAATGTTAAGCTTACAGAGGCAAAGGGATTTTATTATCTTGGTGAGCTTGTTGAATAAAATATATAATTTATTAAAACCGGAGGATTGACTCATGGGATTTTCAAAAGATTTTGTGTGGGGTGCGGCAACAGCGGCATATCAGATTGAAGGAGCTGCAAATGAAGACGGAAGAGGGCTTTCCGTGTGGGATATTTGCTGTATGAAAGAGGGTTATGTAAAAGATGGTGATACAGGTAATGTTGCCTGTGACCATTATCACAGAATGAAAAGTGATGTAGCACTTATGAAAGAACTTGGACTTAAGGCATATAGATTTTCTATAAGCTGGCCGAGAGTTATTCCTAATGGTTTTGGTGAAGTTAATGAGAAGGGACTTGATTTTTACAGTGCTCTTGTAGATGAACTTTTGGCAAATGGAATAGAGCCGTATGTTACATTGTTTCATTGGGACTATCCTGTAGAACTATTTAAAATGGGTGGTTGGCTCAATCCTGCAAGCTCTGACTGGTTTGCAATGTATACCAAGGTTGTCGTTGACAAACTTTCAGACAGGGTAAAGCATTGGATGACACTTAATGAGCCACAGTGTTTTATCGGCCTCGGACATGAGACGGGAATACACGCCCCCGGACTCAAGTTGCAGCCGTACTATTATTTACAGGCTGCGCATAATACACTTCTTGCACACGGTAAGGCAGTACAGGTAATAAGACAGTACTCAAAGCAACCATGTGAGGTTGGTTACGCACCGATAGGTGATACAAGAATTCCGATATCTGCATCTGAGAGAGATATTGAAGCAGCAAGAAAAGCTACATTTGCATGCAATCCTGACGGACCGATTTGGGCTCCTACATGGTGGATTGATACGGCAGTTTTCGGTAAGTATCCTAAGGAGGCTTTTGAAGGTAAGCTCGGACAAAACATGCCGAGAATCGGACAGGATGATATGAAAACGATTTGTCAGCCTCTTGATTTTCTTGGGCTTAATATGTATCAGGGCGGTTATGTAAGGGCGGCTGAGAATGCAGAAGGATATGAGTTTGTTAAGAAGCCTGTAGGTTATGATCAGACTGCAATGAAATGGCCTGTAACGCCGGAGATGCTTTATTACGGACCGAAGTTTTATTATGAAAGATATAAATTACCGATTCTTATTACAGAGAACGGTCTTAGCAGTATGGATTGGGTAAGTCTTGACGGTAAGGTTCATGATCTGAACAGAATTGATTTCCTTAATCGTTACTTGTTACAGTACAGAAGAGCAGCTGATGACGGAGTTGCACTTAAAGGTTATATGCAGTGGTCTCTTATGGACAACTTTGAGTGGGGCGAAGGATATAACGAGAGATTTGGTCTTATTTACATTGATTATCCGACACAAAAGCGTATTATAAAAGATTCGGGATATTGGTATCGTTCTGTTATTGAGTCTAACGGTGAAAATTTATAATTGGGGGAAAACAAATGTTAGAAAAGGATGCACTTGACTTTCTGACGGGGTTATATAACAGAAAAGGTTTATATGAAAAATATAATGAATTGCCGTCGGATGTGGCAAGACATCTGATGTTTCTTGATTTGGATAATTTTAAAGCTGTTAATGATGTATATGGACATCATGCTGGAGATAAATTGCTTATTAATACCGGTAAGCTTTTAAAAGAATGTGCACCTGAGGCTGAAGCGGTTCGTCTTGGAGGCGATGAATTTGTATTACTGTTTCGCGGTAACATTTCCAGAGGAGAAATATCAAAAAAGGCGGAAAAGATTCTTAAAAGTGTAAGCAGGATGAACAGGCAGATGCAGGTTTTTACCATGGTATCAGTAAGTATAGGAATTATTTGGAACGCTGACGCGAATGTCGATATAGAACATCTTTTGGGACAAAGTGATGCTGCCATGTACCAGGCTAAACAGAATGGTAAGAACAATTATGTTTTTTATAACGATTTGGAAGCAAAATTCCTTATTGAAGAAGAAATGGAGGAATTGGCAGAAGAAGCGCTTCTCAATGAACAGTTTGAAGTCAGATATTTTCCTGTTATGCATATGCAAAGCTCGAGGCTTGTACATTCTCATGTTAATGTGCGTTGGCATAAGGATGAAAATACTATTTGGGGTACGGAAGATTTCAGACCATTGTTTGAACGAAATGGTTTTGTTCGTAAGCTTGATTTGTATGTTTTTGAAAGAGTATGTCACGATATAATGAAATTGCATGAGCTTGGAAGCGAAGGCCTTGTTTTTAGTGTAAGAATTTCCAGATTGCTTTTCATGGATGGAAGCCTTGGAGAGACTCTCAGAGAGATAATGAGTAAGTATGGTGTTAGGTCGGAGGAGATAGAGCTTAACATCGGTGAGACGGCTTTTTCGGCGAGAAATGTTAATAAGCTTATTGAGGCTATGGATAGTCTTAAAAAACAGGGTTTTTCCATTTCGATTATTAATTTTGGAAAGGATTTCTCGAGCTTCAGGTTTTTAAGAAATATTCCCGTTGATTGTGTTAAGTTTGACAGGGACTATTTAATTGAAAATCTTTCGACAAGCAGAGGTCGTCATATTATAAAAACACTTATAAAACTGGGGAAGGAACTTAAGCTTTTAGTAGTTGCCATGGGCCTCGAAACTAAAAATGATGTAACAACTATCAGCGGTTATGGTTGTGATGCGGCAGGCGGAAGCTATTATGGTACCCCTTTGTTTTTTGAGGAATATATTAAATCAATAGAAAAATATATGTCTTATTCGGGTGCATGTAAAGCATTTATGTTTAAAGATAACTTGAATGATTTAGACGGCAATATATGCGGTGAGATAATAGGTGATGGCATTGAATTTGCTCCGGGAATAAGTGATAACTGGGGAAGTATTAGATTTCCGGGTGGAAAGCACTGGGAGAATGTTATATCTTTCCCAAGGACATTGTTTTCAAGCAACAGCTATACAATTGCACTGTGGCTTAAACCTGAAGAGTTTAATGCATGGACAAGTCTTTTGTATATGAGGTTTATGGAAGGATTTGCTTCACTTGTGCCCAGTGTAGGCGGAGGACTTGGTGTATTCAGAATCAAAGAAGATAATGATGCCACAGGCTGGCCGGATACATTTTGCCGTGCGGTAGCACTTGATAAATGGAGCTTTATAGCTGTTACATACGATGCTTATACAGAGTCTGTCAGATTTTTTATTGACGGAATAAAGGCAGGATATCGGGATGATGTTCCTACCTTGATATCCTGCCGTGAAGTTTTGTTGGGTGGCGATCCGTTTCAATTATCATATAAAGGTTACGTGTCCGGTCTGGTTGTATATGATACAGTCAAAACAGACGAAGAGATTGCCGAGTTATACAATTCATTCCTTAGAGAACCGGGATTTTGTGGTGACAAAATCGAGGTTATGAGTGAAGATAATTAATCGGGACGTTTTTTGTACCAATTACAGATACCCTTGTTAGATAAGCCGGACATCATTAGAGTAGGGCGGTCAAGTTCTTTATCCCAACAAGGTGATATAATTAAATATTCGGAAGTATTTCCATATGAGATGGTAAGTGCATTGTCACTTACCATTTTCCATGTTCCGACAACAGAAGCTGCTTCAAAGCGACCGCCCGGCATAAGTTTGAACGGATGTGCACATTGAATGCCTTGAGGAACAGTAGGAGCAAGAGTAATTCTCTCGAAATTGCCAATTAGAGCATCTTCAGGTATTGGCTGCATGGTTTCTCCTGCGTAAGGCTGTGCAGCAGCGATAATCCACTCGTCGGGAGTCAGGTAAAGCTGACGAATCTGCATGGTAGACGGTTCGGGTCTGTCTGTAAAATTCATTTCTCTGATATGTGATACAAGGAACATTTTACCGTCGAAATCTCTGAGAACAGAGTTATGGCCGGGCGCCATGTAAGGAGTTCCGTCATACCAACGATAACCACATGAGATCATCATGCCTACTGTGTTATCGTAATCTTCCTCATCTGTCATGACGCGACCGTTATAGTCATAAAAAGGTCCGGTTACATTGCGGCTTCTTCCGACTCTTATGTTGTAGTCGCTCTTTAAAGAACCATAAGAAACAAAGAGATAATAATACTTGGTCTCAGGATGATAAATCATATATGGTCCTTCGATAGAGCGCATTGTAAAGCTCGGACGTGTAGCTACACAGGTTCCGATACCTTCTTCTGCGGCAAGACCGGTCTCTTTATCAAGTTTGATAATATAGCATCCGCCCCAGAAAGAACCGTAGAGCATGTATTGTTCACCTGTAGCAGCATCTTCAATTATATTGGCATCAATGCCGTTAACGGGAACCTGATTGCTTGTTTTAAGGACACAGCCACGCGGAGTAAATGGGCCTTCAGGCTTGTCTGCAACTGCAAGGAATATTGTGGATTGCTGAACACCCCAAGACGAGTTGGAGCAGTAGAGGCGATATTCGTCACCGACTTTTACAATGTCAGGAGCCCAAATATCATGACTGCCTGTCCAGTTAATTGATTCCTGTGGCGGATCAGCAACAACTTTGCCAAGATTCTCCCAATTAAGCAAATCTGAAGAACGTTTGCAACCTGCACCTGTTGAATATATGTAATAATTCTTACTTACGGGGTCACGGAAAATAGCTGGGTCATGTGTCATCCAAAGACCTATGTTCTCATGACGTTCTTTTTTAATAAAAGAAGGTTTTTCAGGCTCCTTTGGTGGCATGGAAGGGTAAATTATATTATTCATGTAAACCTCCGGATGTGATATAGACTCGCAAACCCGCGCTATCGCGCTTTCTCGTCTGCTTCGCAATACAGTTTGCACTGTTCATATTATACAATAAATTAGTAGCCGTTGGCAATAACTTCCTCGGCACGGGCGAGTGCGGTATCAATGTTGGCACAGAAATTTTCTGCACCAAGTTTCGTATCAAAACCGGCTTTCTTCATAACTGCAAGCGGCTGTTCCTGGATGTGTGAAATAATAAGGGTTATATTGTGCTTCATGCACTTTTCATAAAGCTCTTCCATAAAGAAAAGTGCAGTAGAGTCCATTGACGGAACGCTTCTCATTCTAAGAATAATCACGCTGATTTTGTCATTGGTCGGAATGTTTGCAAATTTATCACGTGCCGCAAAGAACATCGGACCGGATATTTCGAATACGAAGGTTCTGTCGGGAACCTTTTTTAAGTTTGTTGCATCCTTGTCGGAAGCGGCGTCATTACCAATGTATTCCCATTCGGAAACGCTTGTAACATTAGACATACGTCCGAGGAAAAGAAGAGCAGCGATAACTATACCTACCTCAACTGCAAACAAAAGATTAACAGCAACACCTGCAATAAGTGTGGCGATTAATACGGTAAAGTCAGACTTGGGCGCGTTTTTTGCAGTATAAAGGATTTCTTTAATATTGCACATGTTGTATGAAACTACAATAAGGATTGCCGAAAGTGTGGGAATCGGAATGAATCCTGCAAGAGGCATCATAAACAAAAGAATAAGTAAAACTACAACACTATGTACAAGACCGGCAATAGGTGTTTTGCCACCGGACTTAACATTGCTGGATGCTCTGGCAACTGCACCTGCTACGGGAGCGGCACCAAAGAAACCACAGAAAATGTTGGCAATACCCTGGCCGATAAGCTCCTGATTGGAATTATGTCTGTGACCGTTCAAACTGTCGGTTACAACACAGGCAAGGAGCGTAACGATTGCAATGAGGATTGCAAGTGTAAATGCATCAGGAAGCAATTCTGTAATTAATTCAAAAGAAAATTCCGGCACTTCAAACTTTGGAAAGTGTGAAGGAAGTTCGCCGTATACACTCTTAATGGTTGCTACATTCAAATTAAGTAACTGCACAATTAATGTGGTTACGATAATAGCAACGAGAGAGTTAGGAATCTTCGGAGCTTTCTTCTGTAAGAAAAGCACGATTGCCATTGCTATAATTCCAATAATGAGTGAAGTAATATCAATTGTGCCGATATTTTTAAATGTTGCTACGAATTTATCCAAGGTCTTAACGGGAAGGTCGCCCATGTTAAGTCCGAAGAAGCCTTTGAGCTGACCCGAGAAAATACCCATACCGATTGCTGCCGTAAAACCAAGTGTAATAGTTCTCGGAATATATTTGAGAAAGGCACCAAGTTTTAAAAGCCCCATGATTATTAGAATTATACCTGCCATAATTGAGGCGATTGCAAGCCCTGCAAGACCGTAATCGCTGATTATTGTAAATACGGTCATAACAGTAGCCGCTGTTACGCCACCGATATTGACACGGCTTCCTCCGAAAAACGATACAAGGAAACCACCGACAATGGCAGAGTACAGACCTCGCTCAGGCGACATTCCTGAAGCAATCGCAAGTGCGATAGAGAGCGGAAATGCGATGATTGCAACAATTACGCCTGCAATGATATCCTTAGGTAATTGTTTCAGTTTGTAAGTTTTTAGTGCCGAAAATAATTTCGGTTGAAAAAATTTCATAATAAGAGACCTCTCTTTTGTATTTTAATGTTTAGTTTAATTTTATTCCTACTTTATTTCAATAACAAGCATAAAAATCACGAATTTATATCGGAATAGGAAAGTTTTTTTATATATAATATAAAAAAGAAGTATTTTTTAATTACGTCTTTGAAAAATAATGATGTTATGCTAATATGTAAATATTGGTGAATATAGAT
>JAZNXQ010000211.1:0-1696 GCA_045593945.1 Lachnospiraceae bacterium
AATTTGGCAAGCGGGCCTTCGCCTTCTTTTTTACCTACCACAGATGCACCTGCCTGTATATACGGTGCCTCGTCAAACTGAATACTTTGCAAGCCTTTTATCATAAATTAATCCCCTGCTATTTTATATTTTTCTTAGAATTATCATTCCCCATATTCCTTTGCTTATCCGTAATTTTCACATTATGATGTAAAATTTTTAATTATACTTTCACAGCAAACAAAAAGCTTTCCCTGATTCTGCAATTATATTACAAAACCAGAGAAAGCCCATTTATCCAAAATAACTGTCCCTCGGCGAAACGCCGAATGCTTTTTTATAATTTCTGAGGAAAGATGAATAATCCTGAAAACCACTTTCCTGCCAGACTACCGACACCGGATAGTTTTCTTTTATAAGCTCACAGGCTTTTATGAGTCGTTTGTTAATAATATAAGCATGCACAGTCATTCCCGTAAGCGCCTTGAATTTCCTAAGGAAATAATATTTACTCATATGCACATGCTCCGCCAGTTCATCAAGCATCACCGGCTCCTTTATATGCTCCTCAATATAATCCGAAACCGCCTTAACCATCGGCTCATATATCGTAGTCTCCTTCGCAAAACCATATTCCTTCTTTGTGCACAGCTCATTTAAATATACAAAAAACAGTGTAAGATACGCACGATCAAGAGTCTCCTTAGCGCCCGTAAGCGCCACATCCCCCGCGTCTTCCTGCACAAGCCTAAGAAGATGCATTCTAAGCATTTCCTCATAGTAAATCGGAAAATGACACGCACACGTATCCTTACGTCCGAAACACTTCGTAAGGTCTATTCCTCCGTACGAGAGTTCATTAAGCATCTCCTCCGAAACCCAGAGAATAATTCTTTTCGAGGAATCATGTACCTTCTCGATATAATGATACTTGTGCATAACATTGCGGTCGATAATCAGAAAATCACCCTTTTTAAGATAATATGTCCTGTTTTCAATCGTTCCGGCAAACTCCCCCTCCATGACATATATAATCTCATAAAAATTATGATAATGAAAAGCCTCCGCACCGACAGGCGCACCCTCCTTCTCATAAACCTCATAACTCTCATTTAACATATACTGTCGCTCATCTGTTGCCGCAAGCTTCTTAACCGCCGCCTGGTTCTTGTACATCCCCAACTACCTTCCTTCTGCATATGCGCTCCTGTAATTTCCTGCACTTCACATCTGCCTAAATTATCACATTACCGATATATTTGTATTATTCCTACTCTTTTATCCTATATTAATATATAAAAGCTACACTTGCAATACAGAGCAAAGCAATTTTTGCATTATTCCAAGCAATTATTTATCTTTTATTGCAGAATATAGTGGTGTATAATGTTTTTAGTAGCAGTTGCAAAATTCTCATTTCGCCGTGGCAACAGCGCTAACAGCAGTCTGTAATTTGTTAAAAGAAAAATCTTTATATGCCATGGAAATGAGACCATAAAATTATTGAGGGCTCTCCCGAAATAATTTTGAGCTTATGGGCTCATTGGAATGTTTGGCATATAAAGATTTTTAGTTAACAAATTATAAACTGCTGTTAGCGCTGTTGCCACAATGAAACGAGAATTTGCAACTTATAAAAAAGTAAAAGGAGAGATACAGACATGCAGATGACTTTAAGATGGTATGGCAGCAAATTTGACACCGTAACTTTGAAACA
>JAZNXQ010000212.1:0-7528 GCA_045593945.1 Lachnospiraceae bacterium
TCTTAGGAGGATAAAAATATGAGTTTATTAAACGTAAATGCAGGAAACAGTAATGTATCAACAATTAATGTAACAAAGATTTACAGAAATAGAAGTACAGAGTCTTTCGGACAGTCATTATTTACAGATTTCAGATTGGCATTGGAGCCGGCATCAAGAATATCATGTGCGATTGCCCGCAGAAGAGCACTTTGGGCAATAAAGAAGAGAGACAAAGTTATCGGAACACCTTCAGCTTATATTAATGCACTCAGTAATTACAGCCCCGGTCATAACATGGGAGTATCAGGCCGTGTGGCAGAGGGAAACCTTTTTGATTATATTGCATCATATTGCAAGATGGAAGTTTATGCATTCAACACATTAGGCAAGCTTGGAAGCCAGACACCGAAGATTCAGAGCGAACTTGCCAACCCGCCGCAGCCGTCCGCCGGACAGGTTACAAAGATGGTATACGTAAATAAAGTTCTTGCAATGTGTAGTTGGGAGCGCTTCAAGGCGTTTACAAAGAAAATTGTGGATAGTATAAAGTCGAGAAAAAATAAAACCATTTCCGTTAATAAATAGACTTATATATAAATACAAGGTTATGGAGGGGTGCTTATCAAAAAGAGAAGTTTAAAGAGACTGGACTTAGAATTTGTAAAGGGTATGCTTGAGGAGTTTCCGGGGATTTGGCGAGTAGTTGTTACAGCTTTTTATTGTGACAAGATGAAGGTTAAGGACATAGCCACGATTTTGGGATGTTCAGCCAATGCAATTAGGAGTTGTCTGCATTTTGCCAAGAAAATCTGCAAAGTAAAGCATTTAGAGAAAACATTTAAAGAATTATTTGCAACAAAGGAGTACAGGATGCCACCGGCTCTTGTAAATTTGACATATACCGCCATTTGTAGCAAGGTAGGCCTTGTGCCGTCTGCGGTTATACCAAAAGGGCATGAAGAATAATACGTTAAACGGTAATAAGTCAAATGGTCTGGTCGGCCATTAAAAATAATAAGACAAGAAAACCCACGAGCTCGTGGGTTTTCGTTTTGTATTGAATTATTCTTCTTCAAACACGTCTTTGCCGAGTGAACAGATAGGACATAACCAGTCCTCCGGTACCTCTTCCCAAGGTGTTCCGGGAGTTATTCCGTTATCGGGATCGCCGATTTCGGGATCGTAAACATAACCACAAGGGCAAACATATTTCTGCATAATAAAATCTCCTTTCAAAATTCAAAATCAATTAGTTAAAGTATCTCTTTAATAAGCCTTCGAAAGCTTTGCCGTGGCGTGCCTCGTCACGAGCCATCTCATGAACTGTATCATGGATTGCATCAAGGTCCTGAGCCTTAGCGCGCTTAGCAAGGTCAAACTTACCTGCTGTTGCGCCGTTTTCAGCAGCAACTCGAAGTTCAAGGTTCTTCTTTGTGCTGTTTGTTACAACCTCGCCGAGTAACTCAGCAAATTTAGCAGCATGTTCAGCTTCTTCCCAAGCTGCTTTCTCATAATAAAGACCAATCTCGGGATAACCTTCTCTGTGAGCAACTCTTGCCATCGCAAGGTACATACCTACTTCTGTACATTCTCCTGTAAAATTATCGCGTAAATCTTTAATAATGTCTTCACTAACACCCTGAGCTACACCAACAACGTGCTCTGCTGCCCATGTAAGCTCGCCTGACTGCTCTTCAAACTTAGAAGCGGGTGCTTTACAGATAGGGCACTGCTCCGGTGCTTCGTTTCCTTCATGTACATAACCACAGATTGCGCAAACATATTTTTTCATAATTATAATCTCCTTTTCTTAAATAAAATATTAGTTTTTAAAAATAATTGCTACTATTATTTGCATGCCGGACATTTGCCGTAAAAATGGAGACAGTAGCCGGTAATATCGCCGTCGAAGTCTGAATCGGCAAATTGAGTGAAGTTCGGAACAGAGGTAACTTCGATATCCGATACAGCATTACATTCTGTACAAACGAAGTGGTAATGAGGCTTATTATTACCATCGAAGTGATCTGCGCCGGTTCCGTAAGACAGCTTTGTAATCTCTCCGATCTCTGCCAGAAGCGCAAGATTGCGATAAACCGTACCGAGACTTATATTCGGATACTCGCTTCGTATATGCTCGTATACTATATCTGCTGTCGGGTGGTCTTTGCGAGTGGCAAGGAAATTAACAATTGCTTCTCGTTGTCTACTGTACTTTAGCTGTTTCATATCTCACATCCTTAATAATAGTAATTGTTACTGATATTAATATAGCAGACAAAATACTAAATGTCAATACTTATTTCAAATTTTTTTGACAATAAATTTTTTGAATGATATAATACGCTCACAAAAGAGTATAAATCTGAGGAATACCAATGAAAAAGAAACTGTTATTGTTACTTGTGTCGGTTATGTGTGTGTTATCAACGGGCGTGGTTTTTGCAGAGAAAACAACAAGTTCCATACATATTACTGAAAATAAGACAATTGAATATGATAAAGAAGAGTTGCTTGCAGCACTTTACGAGGCTGACATTGAGTCTGTGAGAGAAGCGTTGGAGATGAGACTTGTTACTTGTCGTGAGCTTACGGAGTATTATCTCGAGCGAATCGAGGCATATAATCCTACATTTAACTGCTTTATTACGCTTTGTGACAATGTACTCGCCGAGGCGGATAAGAGAGATGCCGCTATTGCGGACGGGACTGCCAAGGGAAGTCTTTTTGGCGTTCCAATTGTTGTGAAAGACAATATAGAATATGAAGGTTATTACACGACCAACGGCAGGGAGTTTAAGGAATCGGAGATTTCAAAGGTAAATGCAGTAGTAGTGCAGTATATGCTTAATGAAGGTGCAGTAATTATCGGCAAGACCAATATGAGCAAGGATGCGGAAAGTGCAAGAAGAAGCTGCAGTGATGAGGTAGGGGAGACGCTTAATGCATATAATACGAAGCTTGCGGCGGGTGGTTCCTCAGGAGGAAGTGCAGTTGCGACAACGCTCAATTTTGCAGTTGCATCGCTTGGTACGGATACTAATTCCTCGCTTCGTTTTCCTGCAGCGCTTAGCAGTTGTGTGACTTTGCGACCGACTTATGGTTTGGTTGACAGGACAGGTTGTATAGCCCTTAACAGAAGGCGTGATGTTGCAGGTGTCATTACACGAACTGTTAAAGACCAGGCGATTATGCTGGATATATTGGTTGGTGGCGGAACTTATGCAGAAAAACTTGATTCAGGTGTGCTTGACGGCATGAGAATCGGTCTTATAAAAGAACTTACATATAAGGTGGCAGGGGAGTCTAACAGAACTGCCGCGGTTATTGATGATGAGATAGAAGCAGTATTTGCAAATGCAATCGAAGAACTTAAGGCATGCGGTGCAGAGATTGTGGAAGTATCCATACCGGATATTTTTAAGAAGTCAAGGCGTTGTTCTGAGGACAAAGACGGGTGGACTGAGGCAAAGAACGCATTATATGCCGAGTTTGAAAAATTGCTTGCGGACAACAATTTGTCAGCATTTGTTTTTCCTACATATTTATCAACACCGCAGTATACAGGAGTGGCGGCAGACGGAGGACTTCTTGTATATGATCAGCCATGGACAGTGAATTGTTCGGTACTTGCATCGCCGCTTGGACTTCCTGAAATTTCTGTTCCGATAGGACAGCACTCTCTTGGCGCGGGAATCGGTATGGAATTTGCTTCACTTAAGAACAGCGAACAGCTTTTGCTTAATATCGCATATTCATATACGGAAAAATATGATCATAGGGTAACATCGAAGCTTGCTCCGAACCTTTATGAGGAAAGTTGTTCGGGAGATTTACAGACTTTCCTTACAACATATAAAGAGGCTGTTGCGGAAGTTGAGAGGCTTAAGGAAGAAGAAACCACGACGCCTGAACCGGAGACAACACCGGAAGAGACCACAACCCAGCCGGATAATTTCGAAGAAATTGCCGGCACAACCCAGCCGGATAATTTCGAAGAAACTACCGGCACAACCCAGCCGGAAGTAACGACCACACCGGAAGAAAGTTCACCGACTGAGACAATACCTGCTGAAAGTACTGCCCCGGAAGAAACTTTGCCGGCAGATTCTTCGGAGATTAAGACGAAGATACAGATAGACTGGAAGAAGCTAATTATAATTGCGGCTATAGCCATGGTAGTAATCATATTTGTGACAATTGTCGGAATGATTATCTATGACAGATATCGTAGCGTACACAGACGCAAGTATAAGAAATACCGTAAGTATCTCGGCAAGAAAAAACCAAAGAAATAATTAATAAACGGACCGCTTTGAAGTACATTCAAAATGGTCCGTTTTATGTTTTATAAATATGATTCTGAAGTCTGTTCCGCTGCCAAGCGGCAGATATTCTTCCAACGTTTGCTTAAGAAAAATGCCAACATGCAAATCATTCCGAAGGAAAAGCTTATCGGGAAGCAGGCGGTTATATATTCGCCGTTGATAAAGTAATTGATAAAATACGCAACGGGAATTCGTACAGCCCACAACATCAGAAGATTGATTATTGTTGAATATTTTATTTCACCGATTCCGTTTACAAAGTTAATGATTCCATTAAATACCGCATAACACCATGTGGAGGGGAGTACTATTTGAATATACAAAGCTCCCAAACGAAGTGTTTCGGGATCATCGGTAAAAAGTCCGATGATGGGATATCTGAAAAAGGTAATTATCAGTCCGGCGGTACATGTAATAAGGCCGGAAGTTAGAGGAATCCGTAAGCCACCGGCTTTAAGGCGCTTGTAATTACCGGCACCGAGATTCTGGCCTGCAAAAGTACTTGCAGCAGAAGATAGTGAGGTGATAGCGACATTTGCTATGCCGGTAAGCTTTGTCGCTATGGTACAGGACGCGGCAAAGACGGTTCCCTGAAGATTAACAAGTGATTGCATAAGGATGTGCCCAACGGAATAAATTGAGTTATTTAAACCGAGCGGAAGTCCGATTGCAATAATGCTCCTCAAATGCTTTTTGTTCATACTCTTTGGAAGCACGGAATACTCAAGGTACGGATGCTTCTTTTTGATATATATAATGCTTAAAATCCATGAGGAATACATGGCGATGATAGTTGCCAAAGCGGCACCTGCAACGTCCATTTTAAAAACGGCTACAAAAAGTAAATCAAGGACAATGTTGATTATACATGAAGCCAGCAAAAACAACAGACCGGAACGACTGTCACCTACGCCACGCAAAATTCCCGCATTAAAATTATACCCCATATTGCCGAGTGTTCCTAAAAATATTATGCGGATATATGATACCGCAAAGTCTTTTGCCTCCGGCGGAACTTTCATAAGCTCCAAAAACATGGGACTTATAAATATTCCGATAATGGAAAGTGGTATGGCACAAATATAAAGAAACGCCGTTGCCGTGGCAATGAGTTCTTTTAGTTCGTTTGTTTTTCCGCTGCCGGTATATTGTGATACAAGGATTGACACGCCGGTACCCAATCCTAAGAAAATGCACAGAAGCATTTCTACAGGCTGTGAACTCGTACCTATCGCGGCGATAGAGGCATCGCCGCAATAATTGCTTATTACAAATGTATCGACCGTATTATAAAGCTGTTGTAAGATGTTGCCGATGCAAATTGGAAGCGCAAACAGCAATACGAGCTTCATAATAGGACCGCGTGTCATGTCAATTTTTTTGTTAGAATGCATCAAAGTCACCTACAAATTATATTAAACATTATCTGCAATTTTCTTTACATATTCACTTGCCTGTGCTCTTGTAAGAAGCTTCTTTGGAGCGAAGTCTGCAGGAAGAAGATTAAGAGTCTTCGCAATGTCTACGCTTGTCTTAGCGAAGTCGCTTACATCGGCAATCTGAGCCGTGGCAATGTCGGAGGTGATTTTCTTACGGCTCTTATAGGCGCTTATACAGAAGGAAATCATCTGCTCGCCTGTTACCTCCTCAAGCGGATGGAACTTACCGTCCGCCGTGAGCGCCTTATCAACTATGTCGTTCTGATAAGCAGACTCAACAACGCCGGCATACCACTCGTGACCTACAACATCGGGATACATGTCATTGTATACGTTGACGGGAACGAAGCTTACTGCCTTGATAATCCATGCAAGTGCTTCGACTCTTGTGATAATATCGTTAGGTCGGAAGGTTTCTTCATTCGGGATGATACCTTTAGAGGTCAATGCCGTAATAGTATCCTTAAAAGAACAATCTTTTAAATCTTTAAACTTGGCCTCGAAGGCTGTTGTGTTATTCTCAACAAAGTCTGCGGGCGGAGTGGGCATTATAATCTTCTCGGGAACATCCCATTCTTTGCCTGTAAGCTGTACAAATTCAGCAAGCTCAGAAGGACCGTTGTTAAGAATTTCGGTAGCAACAAAATGCGCCATCTTATATGCACCGTAGTCATTGCTGTGTGTATAGTCCTTCGGGAAATAATATAACTTGGCGGGCTCAAGGCCTTTTTCAAGGACGAGCTCCATGCTTCGCTCATGAAGGTCAAGAAGCGGAACGTTAAGCTCCTCGGCTACAGCCTTACAAGCATTAGAGTGGTCTAAAAGTAAATCATTATATGTGCCGTCAGCCTTCCATGTGTTACGTGCAATCGGAGTTACGATAACCGGAAACGCGCCCTTGGCACGAATCTCCGCAACATATCTTCTGAGATTTTCCGCATAGCCGCCGAAAGCATTAAGGTGCGGAAGCTTCTGGTCGTTGTGAGCGAACTGCATAAAATAGTAGTCGCCCGGCTTGATGTATTTTTCGACGATCGCATAGTGGCCTTCACCACGGAAGGATTCTGTTGTAAGACCTGAGTGTGCATGGTTGGAAACTGCGATACCTTTCTTAAAAAGCATCGGGAAAATCTGCGCCCAGCCTGAGTAGCAGCAACCCGGGTCGTAAGGGTATGTGCCGCTCTGGTCGGTAACGGTGGAGTCTCCGGCGATAAATATCGTAGGAACATCTGCCGCACTGACTTCAACGGAAGCGATAGAAGGCTTGTCTGCGATAATGGCTATATCAAGAGTTGTATCCTCGTAAGCCTCGGTCTTGCCACGCGGAACAATGTCGCAAATATTAATTGTATATTCTGCCACATATGTTTCATTCGGTGCGATTTTAACATCGCGAACCATCATACGTCTGCGGCCTGTAAATATGTAAAGGTCGTTAATGCCTTCGGTACCGCCGTTAATTGTAATTTTTACATTGTAATTACCCTGTTTTCCAAGGTCGGCTTTGAAGATAACGGGAATCTGATTGCCTGATTTGAGAGCTACACCGTAAGGTGTATCAACGAGCTCGGTAACGGTCTGTCCGGCGAGCCAGTACCAGGTATCAAAGGCAGAATTAAGCTCAGCAATTTTAAGAAACTCATCTTGGTTACGGTTTTCTTCCGTAACGAATCCGTAGCCCTTATCTGCCGAATATAAATCTGAAGCACTTACATAAAGGCCTTCTTTATCCGTAGGATAAAAGTAGAAAGTTTTGTTTGACATAAATGTAAAACCTCC
>JAZNXQ010000213.1:0-3176 GCA_045593945.1 Lachnospiraceae bacterium
AGTGTAACTGTTGTCTGATCACCGTTATTTACAACTGTGAAGTAATCAGTTGCAGGTGCTGCTGCAAAGAAATCTTCCCAACCTGTTACAATTGAGTAGATACCTTTGTCACCTGCTGCATTAGAGGGCGCAAAATCGAGCATTTTATAAATGTTGTAAGCTGCACCATCTACTGCATTAGTGATTGTGATTGTTCCTGCATCTGCTGCAAGAGCGACTGTACCCATTGCGAAAACGAGTACGATTGACATTAAAACTGCAAATAATTTTTTCATGATTTTCATCCTTTCTTTTTAAATTTGCAATTTTGAAACTTATTTTGTTTTCTCCGTAGTTAATGTTTGCGAAGGCTACCCCATTGACCTCCGTTCACGTTTACGACGAACAAAACTATACAAAACCGGAAATGCCACAAGGGCAATACCGATTATTGCCATATTGAATGTGCCCATACCACCTGTTTCGGGAATCAGAAAGCTTCCATTGAAGTTTTCTACCGCAATAAGTGTTGTAACTGTCTGAATCACACCATCAGGGTCAGGGTCATAGAAATAGAAATAAACGGGACTTGTTAATAATTCGTATCCTTCAGGTGCTATGTATTCAACAAGAGCGTATGGTCCTCCGATTGTGAGATACTGAGTTTCTATTACAGAAGTACCGTCTGCACCGGTTGTATATTTGCCGATAAACCTGAGCACTGTGCCGTCTTCAGTAATAATTGTCGGTGACACACCTGAAGGTAGTACAGCATCCGGGTCACCCATAGGACCGTAAAGCAGAAATGTTGCACCGGGCAACGGAATGTTAGTCAGGCCGTCCTGTTTAAGAAGTGTTGTTTTATGGTTTGAACCGGAAGCACCGCCACTGTGTTCCTGAACGTGGAAAAAGGCGTCGATAACATCTGCAACCTCAGCTTTACCGTCAACCATAACAGAGTTTTCAAACGATACAAGACCACTTTCTGTTATAAGTGTGGTATAGTCGATTATTATGTGAAGGCTGTCAGGCACAATAAATGTCAGACTGTTTGTGGGTGGGTCATAGGTTACCGTATATGTATATCTGCTTTCAGGTGAATCAAAATCCACCCATACATCAGTGCCCACACCATCTTCATATTTCAGTTTAATTGAATCCCAATAAACGGAAAGGTTAGGCGTCATTTTATCATAAACAGTTAATGTATCGGCTCCTTCAAGGATATCAAGAGCCATTCTGTTGATATGAACCTCAAAGTCAAGCCTTTCATCATTCTGCGCAACATGCTTGTGAAGCAAACCCGTGTAAAATTCCGTTGTTTCTGTTACAGGTCCTGATGAACCGTCATTATCCCAGGTAAGCTCTGCCGTATTGTCAAAATGCAGCTGAGCGTAATCGGTGGTATAAAGATATTCATCCTTTACTTTCAGTTTATATGTATATTCGTGTCTGCCGCCACTGCCGACCCAGCTATAATAATCTTTGAAGTTTGTTGCACCTAAAATCCAGTTCCATCCGTGTGCATCTGCCTCTTCGTTATAGTCAAGGAGTTCAAAATCCGCTGCATTGGCTCTGATAGTATTTCCTGTTACAGTTCCTGTGTACTGATATTTACAAACCCACAAGTCTTTATTCCAGGGTGAATAGGTTGTTACGATAAGCGAATCATCAACATAGTCAAGTCTTTCATCGAAGGTATCGTTAAACCACAGATTCTGCACACTGCCGTTGATATATCCCTCATTACCGCCCGAACCGGGAATTGTATTGTTGAACAAAACTGTGTAGTCTATGTTACCGTCTTCGTGAACTGATGATTTTTTTGTTATCTTCGGTGAATATTCATAGGTGGTTGATGCTACATCCTGGGTAATATTTGTATAGTTAAAGTATACCTCGTTTGACAGTTTATGTTCATCGAGAAGCACATCCTCAAGGGTATCTTCACCTGTAAGTTCGCCCTCCCATTCGGTACCTGTTTTGGCATCAAAGGGAATTTTATAGGTAACTGTCAGCTTTGCGTTTTCATCAAGTATCCATTTTGAAGAAGCCGCATCAGTATCTGCCGTATTGAAATAAATAACGAAGCTGTGCATCTGATTGCCTTCGGCGGGGGCAACAAGAATATAGGTGTTTTCCACAGATTCTCCCGCTTTATAAGGTGTAAAAGTGACAGTGCGTCCGCTTTCTGTCGTTGCCGTTATAACCATATCCTGAGGTGAATTTTCGATATACAGATAACCCGCATCGTTAGGATAACCCCAGAAAGCAGCAAGGTCAGTAATAAGGAAATTACCCATATCCTTTATAACTGCAGGAACATCAGCCTCAATTGTAAAAGTAACAAACTCTCCGTCATTACCGCTTGCACTTTTTTCTACGTGGGGAACAAATCCCACAACGTTTGCAGAGCCTCCTGCCTGTTCTTCCCTGCCGTTGATTGTTGCTCTTACACTGTTGGTATAGTTTACGGTTTCGCCTTCGTCAGGCTCTTCATAAGTTGTATAATAAGATATGTTAAAGGCATAACCGTCAGGAAGCGGAAAACTCATTGAATTACCGTTGATTGTAACATTGTTCCAGCTTATATAAGAATCGGGAAGTCTGTTTCCCCATTCATCATAGTGTCTGACAAGTATATCTTTATCTGTAAAATAAGCAAGTCCGTCACCGAGAGTATCTATAATAACAGTACCCTGCAGGTTATGGTT
This sequence comes from Lachnospiraceae bacterium, assembly GCA_045593945.1. Lineage (GTDB taxonomy): Bacteria > Bacillota > Clostridia > Lachnospirales > Lachnospiraceae > SIG300. The sequence goes on from JAZNXQ010000213.1 coordinate 2,694, forward strand.
ATCCTTTCTGATTTCAACCTGCCATTCAATAACAGAAACATCATTACCGTTATTATCTTCAACAACGACTTGTTTACCATCTTTCTGTATTTTTTCAAGTTCGACTTCTACCCAATCTTCGCCCCATTTGTAAACGTTTCCGCCTAATGAGTCTTTTCCTGTTGCATCGATGCCATTCCACATACCGACTGAGTCATTCGACAAAAGTTCATCATATATCTGTGCCTTATATTTGATGAGGAATCCCTGGCCTGCAGGGAAATCAGGAAAACCTGAAAGACTGAAACCGCCCTGTGCTCCTCCGTTATGTAAAGGATGATCAGAAACTGTAGGCTGAGGGCTGATAATATTTCCTTCAAGATCCGTTACAACAATGGTATTCCTGAGTGCATAATGGTTTTCCCATATCTGGTCATCAATAACAAGGTCTTTTACAACACCATGAATTGCCTCAACCCTGATAGTATATTCCATTGTGTGATT
>JAZNXQ010000214.1:0-7837 GCA_045593945.1 Lachnospiraceae bacterium
TACACATATTAACAACTACTTAAATGTTTTGTCACAGACACCTAACGGAATTCTTGTATCAGAGAATTTTAAAACAGTCTACGGTTATGCTATCGGTGATTCCATCGATCTTATAAACTCAGGCACTACAATGAGAGCGCAGATTCTCGGCTTCTTTGACTACTGGCCGGGATATCTTCCCGAAACAGTAACATTTAATGCTGACGGAACCCCCACCAATACACAGAACTTCTTAGTAGTTGCCAATTGGGGAACCGTTACACAAAACTGGACGCTTTCGCCCTATGAGTTATGGATAAGAACTAATGGCGACAATGATTTCATATATGACTTCGTTGCAGAAGACGGCGCAAAATATACTCGTTTTGATGATTTGTCAGCCGATATCGTAGCAATTCATAACGAGACACTTTTCCAGGGTACCAATGGTATTCTTACAATGAGTTTCATCGTTATTCTCATACTTTTTGCAATCGGATTTTTGATTTATTGGATTCTCTCCATCAAATCAAGAGAATTGCTTTTTGGTGTACTTCGTGCCATGGGTATGAGTCGCTCCGAGATTATACATATGCTTATCAACGAGCAGATTTTTACAGGCTTATTCTCAATAGCACTTGGTTGTGTAATCGGTTTTGTTGTTTCAGAACTTTTTGTACCGCTTATTCAGATTTCGTACTCAATCAACAACCAGGTATTACCGCTCGAACTTGTTACAAGCTCAAGCGACATGGTTAAACTTTTTGCCATCATCGGAATAACACTTGTGATTTGTATGGCAATACTTACACGTATCGTATTCAGCATGAAGATTACACAGGCTCTTAAGCTTGGTGAAGATTAAGGAGGGGCTATGAGCGATTATATTATTGAAACAGACCTTATAAACAGATATTTTCCCGTAGCCGGTGGCGATGATTTCCACGCACTTAAGGATATCTCCATACAGGTGCCCTCTCTTGCACTCAGCATCTTAAGAGGACGTTCCGGTTCAGGTAAAACAACGCTTATGAACATCCTTGGTGCACTTGATAAACCCACAAGCGGAAAGGTTTTATTTGACGGCAGGGAAATAACAAGATTAAGCGAACGCCAACGTGATAAGATCCGCCGCAAAAAAATCGGCTTTATCTTCCAGTCGGTATCACTTATTCCGAACATGACAGCTTACGAAAATGTTGAATTTTCATTAAGACTTGCCAACTACAAAGGCAATAAAAAAGAACGTGTTACCGAGTGTCTCAAACTTGTAGGCCTCGGCACACGTATGCATCATATGCCGCATGAGCTTTCAGGTGGTGAACAGCAGCGTGTAGCCATAGCCAGAGCCATAGCACACAAACCAATGGTTATTTTTGCGGATGAACCTACTGCTGAGCTTGATACCAATACTGCTCTTTCGGTTATGAAAATTTTCAAAGAACTTGTGGCAACAGAAAAACTTACAATCGTCATGACGACACATGATACAATGCTCATGGATGCTGCAGATTACATATTCCATATAGAGGACGGTGAGATTATAGATGAGTAATGAGGCAACAACCAACGAAACACAACCCATGATTTTAGCGGATAACCTCGTTAAAATCTATAAGACCAAAGATCTCGAAGTTTTGGCTCTTCAGGGTCTTGACCTTACCGTTAACAAAGGTGAGCTTGTAGCGATTATCGGTACCAGCGGTAGCGGTAAATCAACTTTTCTTAACATGCTCGGCGGTCTTGACCGTCCGAGTGCCGGTAAGCTCTTTGTAGACGGCAAAAACCTTTTCAAATTAAGTGACAGAGAGCTTGTAGACTACAAGCGTTCCACAGTAGGTTTTGTATGGCAAAACAACGCAAGAAACCTTCTGCCCTATCTTACTGCTTACGAGAACATCATGACACCGATGCTTCTTTCAAGCCAGAAAGCGAAACGTGAGCGTACATTGCAGCTTCTCGACCTTGTAGGCATGTCACACCGCAAGCACAACAAGCTTCACCAATTATCAGGTGGTGAACAACAGCGTATTGCCATCGCAATCGCTCTTGCCAACAACCCCAAGCTCCTCCTTGCCGATGAGCCTACAGGTTCTGTTGACAGAAAGACTGCTGATTACATCCTCGACATGTTCAGAAGCATTAATCGTGAAACAGGCGTTACAATCGTTATCGTTACACATGATGTTACCTTATCTAAGATGGTTCCGCGTGTTGTTTCAATCCGAGACGGCAAGATAAGCAGCGAGCGTACTTTAAAAGAACAGTTTGCACTTGATTTGGAAAACAGAGAATTAGACTGGCATGCAGCCGCTGAGACACAGGAAGAATTTGCAATTGTCGACCGTGCAGGCCGAATTCAGATTCCGCGAGAAATTCTTGATACAATGGGACTTGACGAGAATAAAGTTAAACTGGATTTCAAGGATGGTCAGGTTATTATCACAAAGCCTTAATATTTAGCAAATAAAAACTACAGGCAGTTTTCCGGCAACGGAGGCTGCCTGTTTTGCCCTCTGCAGCCCATCTGCCATACAGTACAGCTTTAGAGCAGATGTTTAGTTTACGAAGACAACATAGGTTTTTTAGAAGAACTTGGCTTTTTAAGCTTTCTACCTAATTGTGCCGCGCAAAGTTGTCTGAGTGGAATTGAATAGAAGTTCAGAAATGTCAGGATTATGTATATTTTAATTTATGATTTTTACTCGCAACTCTACGACCTTAAGTAGAACTAACACTTTATGCGCTTCGATGTTTTATTGGCACGCCCCTCCACTAACTCGTAACAAGGTGACAATGAATTTATCTCTTGTCAATAGTACAGAATCACCTTGTTACTCAGACAAAACTTGCGGGGCGTGCTTCATCGAAGCGTTCATAAAGTGAGTTCTACTAAAGGTCTATGTTGTCTTCGCAAAATCATAAATTAAAATATACATAATCCTGACATTCTTGAACTTCTTCAATTCCATGAGTTTCTTGGAGCGGCACAAAATCGTAAGGTAGAAAGCAAAAAGCCTTAGCGCTTCTTAAAACCGTAAACGTTGCGAGGAAACTAAACATCTGCTCTAAAGCTGTACTGTATGGCAGATGGGCTGCAGAGGGCAAAAACAGGCAGTCTCCGTTGCCGGAAAACTGCCTGTAGTTTTTATTAATTACGCAATATGGAACACTACTGCGCCTTATTACTATTCTTCCTTCTTATCTTCCTTGAGAATCTCTTTCATCTGATCCTGATTCTCCATCGGAATAAGATTCATATGATCGATAAGCACGATAAGTCTCTTACCGTTATTAATAATAGCCTTAACATATTCTGTATCGGCACTCTTAACAATAAGCGGTGTATCGAAGTAATTCTCTTCACTTATCGTCTCAATCTCGGACACTTCGTCTACAAAGAGAGCCACATCCATATCGTCATAGCTAACAATAAGGAATCTGGATTCATCGGTAATATCCTTACCTGTTCCGACACCGAACTTGCTCGGAAGACTAAGTACGGGAAGCACCTTGCCTCTTAAATTAACTACACCGAGTACATGAGGAACACTGGTAGGTACACGCACGATAGGCAACATCTTCTCGATACCCTTAATGTAAGTAACATCTGCACCGTAGACTTCTTCTCCTACTTTAAATACGATAATCTGCATTTCTGCCATAGAAATCACTCCTTATCTTTTTTTGTATTTATCCATCTTAAATATGCACCGATATAAGCATCTATATTACCATCCATAACACCGGATACATTACTGCTCTCTTCATTCGTACGGTGGTCCTTAACCATCGTATAGGGTTGCATTACATAAGAACGTATCTGATTACCCCAACCGATGTCCTTAACCTCACCACGTATGTCAGAGACCTTCTCTGCATTCTCCTGCTGTTTAAGCAAATAGAGCTTCGCCTTGAGCATCTTCATAGCCTTGTCCTTGTTCTGAAGCTGTGAACGCTCATTCTGGCACTGTACAACGATTCCTGTCGGGAGATGCGTAATACGTATAGCAGAAGACGTCTTATTGACATGCTGACCTCCTGCACCGCTTGAACGGTATGTGTCAATACGCAAATCCTCGTCCCTTATATCAATATCAAGGTCCTCCTCGATATCCGGCATAACATCACAGGATGCAAAAGACGTCTGTCTCTTGCCGTTCGCATTAAACGGAGAAATTCTCACTAATCGATGAATTCCTCGCTCTGACTTAAGATATCCGAAAGCATTAATTCCGTTAATCTGCACCGTCACGGACTTGATTCCCGCTTCGTCACCATCAAGATAATCAAGCACCTCAAGTGTAAAACCCTTTTTCTCTGCCCAACGCGTATACATTCTGTAAAGCATCGACACCCAGTCACAGGCTTCTGTTCCGCCGGCACCTGCATGCAGTGTAAGAATCGCATTATCTTTGTCATACTCTCCCGAGAGCAGCGTTCCGATTCTTAGTTCTTCGAACTCTTCTATAAACTTATCAAGTTCCTCCTGCACCTCTGCGGCAATAGCCTCATCATTCTCCTCATAGCCCATCTCAATCAGCACTTCGATATCCTCAAACTGTGATTCCAAGCTCTTATATCCGTCTACTACATCCTTAAGGCTTTTGAGCTCCTTCATAGCTTCCTGGGAGGCCTGTGCATCATTCCAGAAATCAGGTTCTTCCATCGTTCTTTCAAGTTCGGCAATTCGTCTTGACTTATGTTCTAAGTCAAAGTGAATCCCTTACTTCCGCCAATGGTGTTCTGTAATTATTCAGGGTAAATTTCGCCTGATCAAGTTCTACCATTATTTCACCTACTTTTAAAAAATCTTACAATGCTTAGCCGAGTCTTCCGCAGCACTGTTTATACTTCTTACCCGACCCGCACGGACACGGATCATTGGGATATACCTTGTCATTAGCACGCTTAACGGGTGTTTTAACCGCTGAATCGTCCTTATTGGTACCTGTAACCTTCGCAACCTGCTCACGTTCGATATTCTGCTCAACTCTTACATTAAGCATAAGTCTTACAGTATCAAGTCTGATATTCTCTGTAAGGGCATCAAACATATCGTAGCTGCTCATCTTGTATTCTACAAGCGGATCTCTCTGGCCGTATGCCTGAAGACCGATACCCTGTCTCAACTGGTCCATATCATCAATATGGTCCATCCACTTACGGTCGATAACCTTAAGAAGAATTACACGCTCAAGCTCACGAATCTGCTCTGCGTCTGCAAACTCTGCTTCCTTAGCTTCATAAAGTTTAACTGCTTTTTCCTTAAGCATCTGCTTAAGTTCTGCCTTTTTCATCTTACGTACATCATCAAGAACAACCGGCTCCATAGGGATTATTGACAAAAGCTGTGTGTTAAGTTCCGCAAGATCCCACTCTTCAGGTGACTGATCATCACCTATAGCTCTGTCAACCATGCTCTCCGCAGTATCAGTAATCATCTTGTAAATAACATCACGCATGCTCTCGCCGTCAAGAACACGTCTTCTCTCTGCGTAGATAATCTCTCTCTGCTCATTCATAACCTGGTCATACTCGAGCAAATTCTTTCTGATACCGAAGTTATTGTACTCTATCTTCTTCTGAGCCTTCTCAATTGTATTAGTGAGCATCTTATGCTCAATTTCTTCGTTCTCCGGTACACCGAGTGCATTAAATACTGCCATAAGTCTCTCCGAACCGAATAAACGTAAAATATCATCTTCAAGCGAAAGATAAAATCTTGACTCACCGACATCACCCTGACGACCCGAACGACCGCGGAGCTGGTTGTCAATACGTCTTGACTCATGACGCTCCGTACCTATAACCTTAAGACCGCCTGCAGCCTTGGATTCCTCGTCAAGCTTAATATCTGTACCACGACCAGCCATATTAGTTGCAATCGTAACCGCACCGTGAATACCTGCATCTGCGATAATCTCAGCTTCCATCTCATGGAACTTTGCATTGAGCACCTTATGAGGAACTCCTCGCTTTTTAAGCAAGGCACTTACTTCTTCTGATGCCTCAATCGTAATTGTACCGACAAGCACAGGCTGTCCCTTTTTATGTGCTTCCTCTATCGCATTGGCAACAGCATTAAGTTTTTCTTTTCTGGTCTTATAAATAGCATCCTGCAAATCAACACGTGCCACAGGTTTGTTAGTCGGCACTTCAACTACATCCATGCCGTAAATATCTCTGAACTCCTGCTCCTCTGTAAGAGCCGTACCTGTCATACCTGCCTTCTTCTTGTAACGGTTAAAGAAGTTCTGGAAGGTAATTGTCGCAAGAGTCTTACTCTCTCTCTTAACCTTAACATGCTCCTTAGCCTCAATAGCCTGATGCAAACCATCAGAATATCTTCTACCCGGCATTACACGACCCGTAAACTCATCTACGATAAGAACCTCGTTGTCTTTAACAACATAGTCCTGATCTCTGAACATGAGATTGTGCGCCTTAAGTGCAAGAATAATATTGTGCTGGATCTCAAGATTCTCAGCATCTGCAAGGTTATCTATCTGGAAAAACTTCTCTGCCTTGGTAACACCCTCGGCTGTAAGAACAACATTCTTCTCCTTCTCATTAACGACAAAGTCACCTTCTTCGGCAAACTCTTCGCCCATGATTATATCCATCTTACTAAGTTCCTTCGCGGAACCTTTTGTAAGCTGTCTTGCAAAAATATCAGCAACCTCGTAAAGTTTTGTGGACTTACCGCTCTGACCCGAAATAATAAGCGGCGTTCTTGCCTCATCAATCAAAACAGAGTCAACCTCATCGATGATTGCATAATGGAGGTCTCTAAGAACAAGCTGCTTCTTGTAAAGCACCATATTGTCACGAAGGTAATCAAAACCGACCTCGTTATTAGTAACGTATGTGATATCGCAATTATATGCCTCTCTCTTCTCATCACTTGACATACCTGCAAGCGATACACCTACCGTAAGGCCTAAAAATCTGTGAACCTGTCCCATCCACTCAGCATCACGCTGCGCAAGATATTCATTAACGGTAACTACATGAACACCCTTACCCTCGAGTGCATTAAGATATGCAGGAAGCAAACATGTCTGTGTCTTACCTTCACCTGTCTTCATCTCTGAGATACGGCCCTGATGAAGGAAAATACCTCCGTATAACTGTACCGGGAAATGTTCTGTATTAAGTACTCTTCTTGCAGCTTCCCTAACTACTGCATATGCCTCAGGAAGAAGGTCATCAAGTGTAGCTCCGTCCGCAAGTCTCTTCTTAAATTCGTCTGTTTTACCCCTAAGCTGTTCATCACTGAGTGCCATCATCGCATCACGGTAAGACTCTATCTTCTCAACAATAGGCGTCACCAATTTGATTTCTCTTTGGCTGTGTGTTCCGAATATTTTCTCAAATAACTTCATTTACAATCTCCTAAACATTATATTACGTGAAGCATAGACTACACCACTATGCTGTATTATAATATTGTACCACTAAACTGCTTTAAATTCAACATATTCTTCCCCGACTTCTTATTTTCATTCCATAAAGTTCCACCCACCCGCCATACTGTGGCTTGCGTCGGTTTGCTCTGCCCCGTGGGACAATATTGCCGTTTTCTCGCAACATTTTCAGATTTAAAGAAGAACTAATGCTTTTTGCTTTCTGCCCTATGATTTTGTGCCGCTCCGTTAAACTCTTGGAATTGAAGAAGTTCAAATAGTTTGGGGTATATGCATACTTTATATGAAATGTTTATAAGGCACACTCTCGCTACGAAAAAAACGTAGTGCTACTAGGCTTGCGAGATGAAACGATAAGTTTATTGGCCGAATATCTCCTTGGGTTTCATCTCGCGAGCCAAGGAGCAACGTTTTTTAAGTGCCTTTAA
>JAZNXQ010000215.1:0-2369 GCA_045593945.1 Lachnospiraceae bacterium
CATTAAAAATCTCCGTTACTTATATTCTTTGATTGAATGTTCCCAGTCAAGCTGTTTACGCCACGCCATCGGCGAAACCTTGAACTGCTTCTTAAATGCCTTTGAAAAAACATGGGTGTCATTATAACCGATACTCTGTGCAACTTCGCTTATGGACAAATTTTTGTTCTCGAGATAGCGGCATGCCATATTAAGCTTTAGTGTCATAATAAATTCCTGCGGCGACACATTTTTATACTCTTTAAAAAGTCTGCAAAGATAGCTTCGGTCAATACCAATATAGGCCGCTACATCATTTACGGTAACTCTCTTGTAGGCATTCATTTTTATATAGCCTTCCGCAAGATTTATGTATTCTTCAGCAGGCTTTTGTGAAGCATTTTCTGAACCATTTGTTATAGCATAGATAAATCTCCAAAAAAGGCTCATAAGGATTTCAAAATCCGCGTTTTGCCTGCGAACAATATCAAGGAGTGCATTGCCGACAGGCATATCCTCGCCGTCTGTAAAGATGGGAGCGTCTTCGGAAAGTCCGGCGGATTTTAACACAGAATCTGCAAAGCTTCCGTTAAACTCAATCCAGCGATAAAGCCACGGCTCTTCCGTATCGGCTTTGTAGTAGGTGAGCTGCTCGGGACAAATTAAGAAAAACTGCCCCTTGTGCAGATGGTACTCTTTGCCGTCCGTTTTAAAAATACCTTTGCCATTGTATATATAATGTATCAGATAATTATTCCTTACGCACGGACCGAAAGCATGTCCCGGTTCACATTGCTGTTCGCCGTATTGCATTGGGTATATGTCCGTCGGAATCAAATTAGTGTTGGCATAATAATTGTTAAAAAAAGCTTCCATGTTGCTCACCTCTCTTCTAGATAATAATGTCACATTTTAACCCCTGTTGTCAACATACGAGTATTTAAATTTTGCGTGAATATGGTACTATTTTGATAGAAGGAGAGATGAAAAATGATAATTAGAAACAACAACACCATACACTTACAGGGCAGGGATGTAAGTTACATTATGTTCGTGAATGAAACGGACGATTTGCTTCACTTTTATTTTGGCAAGAAAATTGCTGATTGCGACTATTATCAGATGAAGGACGAATGGAACGAAATCTGGGGCTTTGTATCTAATCAGATTGCACTTGACGTATATCCGCAGGAGTATCCGGCATATGGTTATTCGGATCTTCGTAATCCTGCATATCAGGTGGTTAATAAGCATGGTAATGCGGTTTCAAGACTTATTGTTAAGGAGATTGAGATTTTAAAGGGAGTTGCGCATGTTGAGGGCATGCCGGAACTTATTGATAATGAGAATACTTCGGCAGAGACTCTTAAGGTAACGCTTGTTGACGAGATAATTGATTTAAAGACAGAGCTTTATTATACGGTGTTTGACGAGTATAACGTGATTGCCAGAAGTGCTGTAATCATCAATGGTGCGGACAAAGAAGTTGAGATTCTCAGCGCGTATTCGACAAGCATTGATTTTCCTATGGACGATTATGATATCGTGCATTTTGCAGGTGCATGGGGCAGGGAAAGAGATATGCACAGAACATTGCTTACAATGGGTATGAAGGCTGAGATTGAGAATGCGAGAGGCGGAAGCGGAAGCCAGCTTAATCCTTTTGTTATGATTGCTTCTAAAGATGCCGACGAATTCAGAGGCGACGTATACGGTTTTTCACTTATTTACAGCGGTAATCATTCAACGGTTGCCAAGGTTGACCAGTTTGGATTTTTAAGGGTGCAGCAGGGAATCAACCCGCACCAGTTTAGTTGGCAACTTCAGCCCGGCGAGGCATTTTACACACCGCAGTCCGTTATGTGCTATTCGGAAGAAGGCTTTGGTGCTCTTTCGAGAGAGTATCATGACGTGTATAGGAATAACCTCATGAGAAGCAAGTGGACGCATAAGAACAGACCGATTCTTATCAATAACTGGGAAGGTACATATTTCGGTTTTACGGAAGAAAAGCTTCTTGATATGGCGAAGAAGGCAAAAGAGGCCGGCATAGAGTTGTTTGTGCTTGATGACGGTTGGTTTGGTAAGCGAGATCACGACAGATGCAGTCTTGGTGACTGGACGGTGTACAAGGATAAGTTACCTTCCGGAATTGACGGTCTTGCAAAGAAGATAAATGATATCGGACTTAAGTTCGGACTTTGGTTTGAGCCGGAAATGGTGAGCAGGGACTCAGAACTTTACAGAGTACATCCTGACTGGGCGATAGCTGTGCCGGACAGAATACCTGTGGAGTCAAGGCATCAGTATGTGCTTGACCTTAGCAAGGACGAGGTGTGTGAATATGTAATTAAGGCGGTAAGCAATATTTTATCCACCGCCAATGTCGA
>JAZNXQ010000216.1:0-4236 GCA_045593945.1 Lachnospiraceae bacterium
CGCTTGGCCTCCGACTTAATCCAACGCTATTGCATGATTATATTCCAAATTCAATACCTCATCTTCATTATTCTTATACAACAAGCTCATAGTACCTGTTGTATACTCCACCTCACTCACCAACTCATACCCATCCGGCACATGTCCGAGCTCAAACCTTAATTCCTCTACAGCCCGCGCATCTTTGTCTGCGCTCTTTCCCTCAAAGCGTATTCTGTCTTCTTTGATTTCCATCAACCATTCCTTCACAAATGCATACACCTCAGGAACAAACTTCACTGAAACAGCCGCCAACGCAAGCACAACAATCAAAATAATTGCAACCTTGCGAATAAGATATCTGCGTCTGCATTTTTCATCAAATTTATCCAAATTGGCAAAAATCTCTGCCATCTGTCTTTCATGTCTCTCAGAGAAAGTATACATTTTTTCGAGTTCTTCCCTGGGTGGTATCGCATTGTATTCCGCAATCAATGCAGCTTTAATTGCCTCATCAATCATTAATTAATCCCCCTTTATATTTTTCCCTAAGTTCTTTTCTAATCCTAAAAACCTTCGTCTGGACAGTTCTGCAGGAAACGTCCAAAATTTCGGCGATAGTTTTATCCGGAATCTCCAGACTCTTATAGTACATTATTAATCTCGATGTTTCATCGTATTTTTGCAGTTCATTCATCACTGCATTATATTTCTCGTGTATAGCATACAGACGCTCGGGAGACATTCCAGTCTTATTCGCACGCTCTTCAAAGCCATCCGATACATCAGGCGCATTGGCTTTCCTTCTCATTTCATCCCTTGCTATATTCCTGATAATTGTAACAAGCAACGCCTTAAACTCATCATCATTCAGCTTCAGATAATCGTCTTTGTGCTTTATTATCCTCACAAAAACTTCCTGAACGACGTCTTCGGCTTCGTCCGCATTATAATTAAACTTCCTTGCCATATGTAAACAATGATATCTGTGCCGCTCATAAAGTTCCGCTATACTCGCTCGTTCAGCCTCATCTTCAATTGCCATCAAGTATATAAAAAACATAATTATCTCCTAAAAAAACAAAGATATTTGCTCAAATCCACGCCTATCATTATATCACATTTTAGCAATTATTTTAATACATTTATGTCGAAACGTGTCGAAAAGCAAAAAAAATTTTAAAAACATAGTGACAAAGTCCTATTGTTGTTATATAATGTAACTGTACAATTAGGATGATTGTGCCCATTGCTATCAGTCACAAGGAGGTGATTTCGGATGATCAGCAGTGCATATCAATATTATTTAAGTGAATACGGCCACAGAGAGTCAAGTCGTTACGATACGCATAAGAAGAGTGAACTCAAGGGCAGCTACAACAATATTGTGCGTCTTAATAAGAAGACTCCGTTATACAAGGTTGATTTGTCCGAGAACACCCAGCGTCTCCTCATTGATTTGAAGGAGAACTCCCGTGTTTTCCGCAATCGCCTTTACGAAGTTTTCGGCACCAAGGATAGCGAGGGTGACTTGCAGCGTAAGATTACATACGCTTCCAATCCCGACTTATTGGATGTGGAATATATCGGTGACGAAGACCTTGCCGAGGATACTGTTTACTCTCTTAAGATTGAACAGCTTGCCTCACCGCAGATTAACACAGGTGATTTTATTGCGGCAGATACTCCCGGCCTTGCGCCCGGTAACTACTCTTTCGACTTGAACATCGGTGATAACGCTTATGAATTCCAATTCAAGGTTACAGAGAATTCTACCAACCTTGCATTACAAGAGAAGCTTTCAAGGCTCATCAACCGTTCCAACATCGGCATTACCGCGCAGGTTATACGTGATGCTAACGGAAGCAGTGCCATGGAGATGACCTCAGTTCGTACAGGTGCTCTTTTTACAAAGCGTATGTTTAGTTTTTCGGAGAACTCTTCTGCAGAGAAGACCGGAAGCGTTGACTTTCTTGGTCTCAACAAGATGCGTCAGGCCTCTTCCGATGCAGTGATTGAGATTGACGGCCAGCGTACTACATCAACTTCCAACAATTTCTCCATCGAGAAGAAGTTCCAGGTTAACCTTAAGGGAACTACTCCTGAAGGCGAAAGTGTTGAGATTGGCTTCCACAAGTCTTCAGAGATGGTTTTTGAGCAGCTCGAGATTTTTGCAGATTCATACAATCAGGTTTATCAGATGACTGATAATGATGAGAGCGGTAACCTTGCAGCCCAGAAGCTTAAGACCAAGCTTAACGGAATCGTAAATACATATAAGAATACGCTTGATTCAGTAGGCCTTACCCGTGATAACGACGGTTATTTCAAGGTTGATAAGGATGCCGTAAAGCTCGCATTTGACAACGGTTCTTTAGATCGCGGCTATCCGGAACTCATCAGATTCCAGAAGTCATTAATTAACGAGACACAGCTTATTTCAGCTAACCCGTTTGAATATGTGAACAAGACGATGATTGCATATCCGAACCCTCAGCGTCCCGCTGCAACTCCTTATCAGACTTCTATTTATGCAGGTTTATTACTTAACGGATATATATAAATAGCGCATCCAACATGATTTGACATGTGTCGGAACTTCGGATACACATCAAATATGGACGCGCTATTTTTATTTTATAAAATCATTATTTTTCTGTGCAAAGTCCATGCACTATACTTCCACGAAAAATCCCGCCGCCTCGTCACATTTACCATGCTTTGGCACTCTTTTATCTTCGGGCGGAAGCGTCATGTAATCCCCGTACACAACCTTAAGCACCCCGTCATAATTAACCGGAACACTAAGCATGTGTCCTTCAAATTCCATCTCCATCGAATTATATGAACCACTCTTAGGCACTGTCATATGCGTGTACCCGGGCTCGTAGTTGCTCCAGTACAGCAATTCACTATTCGAGTTATTGTAACGCGTCGCCGCCTTACGCTCCATTTTGTAAATCGTCTTCATGGAAAACATCTTGCCGAGTGTCGCAAGCACCATTACCTGAAGTTTCTGAAGTCCTTTATACTTGGAATAATCCAGGCGGTAACGGTGCCCCATCGCCATTCCGTAGATAATGTACATCTTAAGAATATGAAACTTACGTGCCAGACTTTTCTCTGTAATCTCATCAAGCACAAACAAATCCACGCAAATCTTGTTCGGGATGTTATCGTAATAATTGCTCTCTTCCGTCTCGAAATACTTGCGGCTGTTCATATACACAAGCTTTGGTGTAAAATCAAAAAACGCCTTGCCTCCGCCTATATCACTCGGGCGATAAAGCTTAATTCCATCCGGAAGTTCAGCCGCCGCCACCGCAAGAAACTTCTCATAATCTTCTCGCGGAAAAGCCAAATCCACATCATCATCCCATGGAATAAATCCCTTATGTCTCACAGCCCCGATAAGAGTTCCTGCATCAAGCAGATATTTTATATTATGTTTTTTGCAAATCCTGTCCACCTCAAGAAGTATCTTGAGATTGGCCTGTTGCACTTTTTTAATCATTACTTCTGTTACCTCTCTACTCATCTCTAAGCGAATAATCCACTCTCGTCAGTGAAAGATTGGGGTTGTAGAACGGATCGCCTGCTTTAAGCTCCGCCTCCCACTTGCTCTTAAAAATATCGATCTCGCCGGCAAATCTTGCAACCTTCTCCGGTGTATCCTCAAGGCCTCTGGATTTGGACTCGTAATGGTACAACTCCGCATACGGGTTATAAACAACAAGATAATTCTTTTCTCTTATCTTCATACAAAAATCAACATCATTAAAAGCAACTTTAAGTCGCTCATCAAGTCCGCCGACCTCATCAAAAACTTTCCTGTCTACGAGCATACATGCCGCTGTAACTATACTTACATCCTGCGGTGTCAGGGCTCTCGCCATATAACCAAGTTCTCTTCTATCCTGTCCTAATGCAACATGTCCCGCGATTCCGCCAAAACCAAGCACTACGCCGGCGTGCTGAATCGTATCATCGGGATAATATAATCTGGCTCCGACTGCTCCGACATCCTCCCTCTGGCAATAACCAAGCATTTCCTCAAGCCACTCGGGAGTAATAACCTCGGTGTCATTATTCAACAAAAGCAGATATTTGCCATTAGCCGCCTTTGCACCAAAATTATTAATCGCAGAATAATTGAATTCTTTGTCCCAGTAAACAACCTTGCATTTATCGTTTGCTTCAAGCTTTTTATAATATTCAAAAGTCTCCGGCCACTCGCTGTTGTTTTCAACTATAATT
>JAZNXQ010000217.1:0-7163 GCA_045593945.1 Lachnospiraceae bacterium
TAAGCAGGATTATAAGCATTTCCTCTTTTCTGAAATACTTAAGAAGTCTCAAAAGTGTGCCTTTTACATTTTCTGCATGTTCTACGGTCTGCCCCATGCCTCTGCCCGGGCCACCACCAGGTCTTCCACGAAAATTAACCGCGGGTGCACTATTATTCGCACCGGGCGCAACCGCTTTATATGTAATATTCTCCTGTTCGGGAGCCTTTTCAAAGCCTTTTGGAAGGTTATGTAATTCTGCCATTATTCATCCTCTCCTTCCTTAAGCTGTGAGCGATAAATGTCCTTATAAATCTCAGAGGTTTTCATAAGTTCTTCATGCGTACCAATCGCTGAAATCCTGCCGTTATCAAGCACCGCGATACGATCCGCGCCTTTAACCGACGCAATTCTCTGCGCAATAATAATCTTCGTAACATCAGGACAATCTTCGCCGAGTGCCTTATAAAGTGCCGCCTCCGTCTTCAAGTCAAGCGCACTTGTAGAGTCATCAAAAATCAAAATCTCATGCTCCTTTAAAATTGCTCTTGATATGGAAATACGCTGCTTCTGTCCGCCTGAAAGCGAATGTCCGCCCTCAGTGACAGGCGTATAATAGCCATATGTCGCATTGCAGATAAAATCATCTGCCTGCGCAATCTGCGCCGCCCTCTTAATCTCCTCCGGAGTCGCCCCGCTCTTAGACCAACTGATATTTTCTGCAATACTTCTCGAATACAGCTCTGCCTTCTGAAGCACAATCGCAATCTTCTCCCTAAGCGCGGTAAGTTCATAATCTCTTACATTGATGCCGTCCACAAGCACCTCGCCCTCTGTGGCATCATAAAATCTCGGAATCAAATGCACTAAAGAACTCTTACCACTACCGGTTGCACCGATAATAGCAAGTGTCTCGCCCTGATTTACTTTAAAAGAAATATCCTCTAAAATATACTGTCCGTCGCTTTCCGGGTACGCAAAGCTTACATTCCTAAACTCAATTGTCCCCTTGCCCTCCGGTTCTTTTTCACTTGTGCCGTCAGTAATAATCTCAGGACTTTTAAGCACCTCATTAATACGGTCCGCAGAAGCCTTTGCACGGCTGAAAGTCTGGAAAATATTCGCCATAAACGTAATTCCATGAAGAATCTGCGCAAGATATGTAATTGCCGCCATAGTATTACCCGGAGTAATCGTACCTCCTGCCTTGGCAGTGTAACCACCCACCATAATTACGGCCACTACGCAAACATTGAGCACAATATTCATGCACGGACTCATATATGCAAGCAGGGTCTGGACGCGAAGATTTTCTTTGCAAAGCGCATCATTGGCCTCGTCAAAACGACTAAGTTCATACTCTTCTCTTACATACGCTTTTACAACTCGCGAACCCGCCACAGTCTCCTGCATTACATTATTTATACCGTCTAATTTTTTCTGTACAATCGCAAAAAGCGGTGAAGCTTTCCTAAGAAAAAACACTACAAAAATCACTACAAACGGAAGTCCGCATGCCGCAACCAACGCAAATTTTGGCGACTGGCGATACAACATAAAAATACCGCCGACAAACATAACCGAGTTTCTGACAAAGCCTCGTACCGCCATCATTACCATGTTCTGTACCTGCGTCACATCATTGGTAAGACGTGTTACAAGCGAGCCCGTCGAAATCTTGTCCGTCTGCTGGAACGACAAATTCATAATCTTCGTAAATAAATCCTTACGTAAATCATTACCGAAACCCTGCGCCGCAATGTTCGCAAACACACCGCACAGGATACCGCACATACCGCCAAGCATTACCGTCAGTATCATCTTCACTCCGACAGTTATAATAAGCGTAATGTCGCTTTTTAATACACCGTTATCCACAATATCCGCCATCATATCCGGTTGAAGCAAATCCATCGCCACCTCGCCGACCATAAACAACGGCGCAATCAGGCAGAAAAACCAATATTTCTTTAAGTACTTTAACACGATTGTTAACCTTCCTCTCTGTGCAAAAACATTTAAAACAATATTAGAATTATACTCCAAATTATTTTGAATTTCAAACGAAAACTATATAAAAAGGACATTCTCCGTCTCCGGAAAATGTCCTTTGATTTGCTGTTTTATTACTGCTGGCGCATGGTGGGAAAGAGCAAAACATCCCTTATCGCAGGCTGGTTTGTGAGCAACATAACAAGTCTGTCGATACCGTAACCGATACCACCTGTCGGAGGCATACCAATCTCAAGTGCGTTCATGAAGTCCTCATCTGTCGTGTTGGCTTCTTCGTCACCTGCTGCAAGAGCAGCTTCCTGTGCCTTAAAACGTTCTCTCTGGTCAATCGGGTCGTTAAGCTCTGAGTATGCGTTACACATCTCACGGCCTGTGATGAAAAGCTCAAAACGCTCTACATAGTCAGGCTTGTCTGGCTTTCTCTTAGTAAGCGGAGAAATCTCAACAGGATGATCCATTACGAATGTAGGCTGCACAAGATGCTCCTCAACAAATTCCTCGAAGAAAAGGTTAAGGATGTCGCCTTTTTCATGTCTCTTCTCGTAATGTACGCCCTTCTCATCAGCGATTTTCTTAGCTTCTTCTGTATCTTTTATTGCATCGAAATCAACGCCTGCGTATTCTTTAACGGCGTCAATCATTGTAATTCTCTTAAACGGTGTACCAAGGTCAATCATAACATCGCCGTAAGGTACAACTGTTGTTCCACATACTTCCTGTGCAACGTGACGGAACATATCCTCTGTAAGATCCATCATTCCGTTGTAGTCTGTGTATGCCTGATAAAGCTCCATAAGTGTAAACTCAGGGTTGTGTCTTGTGTCAAGACCCTCGTTACGGAAAACACGACCGATTTCGTATACACGTTCAAGACCGCCTACAATAAGTCTCTTAAGGTACAACTCAAGAGAAATACGAAGCTTAACATCCTCGTCAAGTGCGTTGTAATGTGTCTCGAAAGGTCTTGCTGCCGCACCGCCTGCATTAGATACAAGCATGGGTGTCTCAACCTCCAAAAAGCCCTTAGCATCAAGGTATCTTCTGATTGAGCTGATAATCTTAGAACGCTTGATAAATGTATCCTTAACATCCTGATTCATGATAAGGTCAGTATATCTCTGACGGTAACGAATATCTGTGTTGGTAAGACCATGGAACTTCTCAGGAAGCACCTGAAGACTCTTTGAAAGAAGAGTTACCTCCTGCGCATGAATTGAAATCTCACCTGTCTTAGTTAAGAAAACTTCACCCTTGATTCCGACGATATCACCGATATCCATCTTCTTAAAATCTGCATAATCTTCTTCACCAATGCTGTCTCTTGCAACATAAGACTGCATGGTTCCCTGAATATCCTGAACATGGCAGAAAGATGCCTTACCCATAACGCGCTTTGACATCATACGGCCTGCTATTGTTACGGTTTTGCCTTCCAATTCTTCAAATTTCTCTTTAATCTCCATGCTGTGATGTGTCACATCATATTTGGTAATAACAAAAGGATCCTTACCTCTGTCCTGAAGATCTTTAAATTTCTCACGGCGCACCTTTAACAACTGGTTAATATCTTTTTCAACATTATTATTTGCTGCGTTATTCTGCTCTGCCATCTTTTTCGCTCCTTACTTTTTCTATTAGTTCACTCTCTGAATTGCAAGAACCTTATACTGCATGCTGCCGGCCTGTGCTTCAACAGTAACAGTATCACCTACCTTGCTTCCGAGAAGAGCCATACCTACAGGTGATTCATTGGAAATCTTGCCTGCAAGGCTGTTAGCCTCTGTGGAACCTACAATTTTAAACTCTAACTCTTCATCAAATTCGCAATCATATACTTTTACTTTACAACCGATGCTTACTTTATCGATATCAATCTCATCTTCATCGATAACTTCTGCATTCTTAAGAATCTTCTCGAGTTCTTCAATTCTTGCCTCGATATCTCTCTGCTCATCTTTTGCTGCATCGTACTCTGCATTCTCTGATAAGTCGCCCTGTTCTCTTGCTTCTCTTATCTTCTGTGCAACTTCATTTCTTTTGTTAACTTTAAGATCCTGAAGTTCATCCTCTAATTTTTTAAGTCCCGCATACGTTAATATATTTTTCTTTTCAGCCATTACTACTTACACCCTTCCTTTATATTTCGTTATATAAGAAAACACTTTCTCAACATTCCACTCATTATATACAAAAATGTTTTCTTTGTCAAGAAATGCTTATATTTCCGCAAATTTTCTTATATTTAGCTATTTGACAACGACTCTGCATACTCTCTAAACATCTCTTCAAGCTGTGCATATGTCTCTATCTGATTCACATTGTTACGAAGTTTTGCCGAATAGGGAAGACCTTCCGTATACCATCCGACATGCTTACGCATCTCCCTTATCGCAAGATATTCGCCTTTATACTTAACCTGAAGCCTTGCGTGACGAAGTATCATATCAAAAATCTCCGCATATGTCGGCTTTGACAAAATCTCTCCCGTTTCGAAATACGTCTTAATCCTGTTAAAAAGCCATGGATTACCTTGTGCTGCACGTCCTATCATAAGTCCGTCACAGCCCGTCTCTTCAAGCATTCTTATGGCATCCTGTTCGCTTCTTATGTCGCCGTTACCGATAACAGGAATACTGATATTTTCTTTAACTTGTCTTATTATATCCCAATCCGCCGTTCCGCTGTAATACTGCTCCCTGGTTCTTCCGTGTACGGCAACTGCTGCCGCACCCGCCGCTTCAAGAACCTTTGCAAACTCCGGTGCATTGGCATCTGCCGCCTTAAAACCCTTACGGATTTTGACCGTAACAGGCTTTTTTGAAACCTTCACCATGGCACTTATAATATCCGCCGCAAGCTTAGGATTATTCATGAGTGCCGAACCTTCTTTATTGTTAACAACCTTCGGCACGGGACATCCCATATTTACATCAAAAAATGCAAAAGGCATATCGTTAAGCTTCTCTACTGCCTCTGCCATAATCTCAGGCTCAGAACCGAAAAGCTGTAGCGCCATAGGCGCCTCTTCCGGCTCCATACGAAGCAGTTCATTGGTATTAGCATTATTGTAATGAAGTGCCTTTGCGCTGACCATCTCACTGTATAAAATGCCGCACCCCTGCTCTTTGCATAACAAGCGAAATGGCAGGTCTGTTACTCCTGCCATCGGTGCCAATATTAAATTGTTGTCTATTACAAGATTGCCAATTGTTATTTGCACTTTTCTTTACCTTTACACTTGTTATATATAAGTCTTAATCCGTTAAGCGTAAGATTGGGATCATAAATATCAATCTTACTGCTCTCGTCTGCAATAATCTTACCAAGACCGCCCGTTGCAACCGTCTTAACACTCTTAAGGCCGCTCTCTTCTTTTATCTTGTCAATGATATATTCTGTCTGACCGATATATCCGTAAACAAGACCCGCCTGCATACTTGTAATTGTATCCTTCGCAAGAATCGTATCCGGCTTCTTAATCGCAATCTCAGGAAGCTTTGCAGCATCCTCCCAAAGTGCTTTCGCGCTGATTCTGATTCCGGGACTTGTAATACCTGCCGCAAAAGTTCCGTCTTCAAGAATCAAATCGTATGTTGTGGCCGTTCCGAAATCCATAACTATAATCGGACCGCCGTATACCTCATATGCACCTACCGCATCAACAATTCTGTCTGCACCAATCTCTGCCGGATTACTTACACGGTCAAGCTTAATTCCCGTCTTAATTCCTGCTTTTACTTCAATCGGAGTGATGTGAAGATAACTCTCCATAGCATGGCAAAAGGAATGCATAATTGCCGGAACAACCGAAGAAATAATAACATCTGTTACATCCGTTATCTTAAGTCCTCTCTGTTCAATCAAATTACAAATCATCATGCCAAACTCATCACTTGTTCTGGGAATCTTGGTCGTAATTCTGAAACGTCCTGCCATCTCTTCCCCATCATAAATTCCGCATGTTATATTGGTATTGCCCACATCAACTACTAAAAGCATCCTTATTCACTCCTCTTTAATTCATTAATCCACTTGGGATCCTTTAAAATCATCACTTTATAAAATAACTGTACGCTCTCAAGAAGCTCTCTGTACTTAACCTGCATATCTTTTATCTTAAGACCGCAACCGATTTCATCAAAAAGATAATCTTCGTCAGCTGCATCAACATTGAACTTAAGCTCACCTTCACTATCAAACAAAAGAGTCAGCACACCACCGATATCCTCTGTAAAAAGTACGCACATAATCTTAAGTTCATTCTTAATCTGCTCCGGAAGCTTATCAAACTCCGGATTCAGATAATACTTCTGGCTGTAGGAATTGGCTCCGCACAACACTTTATTCTCTTCTGATATTCCCATGATAATACTCCTTCCGGTTAAACAGGTTTCCAAAGCACCATGTAACTGATTACCGCAAACACAACAATAACTACTGCCGCCAGCATAAAAAATACTCCTGACAGGCGTTTGCAATAATAAAACTTCTTCAAACCTTCGATAAGATTAACAAGTGCCGCGCCCAAAAACATAAGCGGAAGCCACTTGAGTCTCTCTTCTACAAACAGAAAAATATATACCGCAGAAACGATTGTCGCAATGCCGATTATCATCGACAAACAGTCCACAACCGTTTTCCAACGAATTTTATCGACAAATCTTTCTTTCTTTTTTCCAATATACATATTAGTCACCCAATGTAGCCGCCATAACCGCCTTGATTGTATGCATTCTGTTCTCAGCTTCGTCAAATACCACTGACTGTGCTGACTCAAAAACTTCGTCCGTAACTTCAAGGTCTACAAAGCCGTACTTCTCACCCATAGTCTTACCAATCTTAGTCTTAAGATCATGATATGCCGGAAGACAATGCATGAAAATAGCCTTCTCACCTGCATTCTTCATAACATCTGCAGTAACCTTGTATGGTGTAAGTGAACGGATACGTTCCTCCCATACCTCTGCCGGTTCGCCCATGGAAACCCAAACATCAGTATAAATAACGTCTACATTCTTAGTTCCTTCATTAACATCCTCTGTAAGGCGGATTGTTGCTCCGGTCTGCTTTGCAACCTCTTCACATTCAGCAACAAGCTCCGCGCTCGGGAAGTATTCCTTAGGCGCACATGCCGTAAAATGCATACCAAGCTTAGCACACGTAATCATAAG
>JAZNXQ010000218.1:0-6750 GCA_045593945.1 Lachnospiraceae bacterium
CATGCGCCGCTATTAACGACCTACTCCCTTTCCAGGGGAGCCCCTTCAACCACTTGGGTACTTCTCCAATCTTGCTCGTATTGACCGCATATGCGGTAGCGGAGAGAGTGGGATTCGAACCCACGCGCCCTTGCGGACAAACGGTTTTCAAGACCGCCTCGTTATGACCACTTCGATATCTCTCCATTCGTCTAATCTAACGTCATTTATCGTCAGCGACAGATGATAGTATATCATCATTTTTTCGGTATGTCAATAAGATATTTAAAAAAATATTTCTCATTTTTTACACATATTTCAGATACAATTTAGCGAGCTCTATATCCTCAGGCGTTGTTATCTTAATATTGGTATATTCACCTTGCACCATACACACCTGCATATCACCATAAGTCTCAACAATCATAGCATCATCAGTTATGATTACTGTATTCCCATTTATCTTCGCTTCATCTAAAGCTTTATACATCTTATTATATGCAAAAGTAATTACTTCTTTCTTGAAGCACTGCGGTGTCTGTGCAGCCCACAAAGTATTTCTCGGCAGAGTCTCTATCACTCCGCGCGCCTCATCAACCTGCTTTATCGTATCCTTAACCGGAACGCCGACAACGCACGCACCTTTATTAATAAGTACCTTATGTGCTTCCTTTATCGTCTTCGATGCAATAAGAGGTCTTGCGGAATCATGTATCATCACATATTCAATGTCCGGACTAACCTGCGTAATTCCGTTCCAAACAGATAAATATCTCTCCGCTCCACCTTCAGTGACTGCCTTTACCTTCTCTATTCCGTATAATTCTATTATCTGTTCTCTGCAATAATCCGCCTCTCCCTCACTGACAACAAGAATAATCTCATCAATAATGTCAAGCTTTGAAAAAGTCTCCAGAGAATAAAACAAAACCGGTTTATTCTCCAAAGTCAAATACTGCTTCGGAGTCCGGCTTTGCATACGTGTACCCTTGCCTGCTGCAAGAATTATTGCAGCAGTCTTTGTATGATTCTTCATATCGGTCTAACCTCGTTCTCCCAATTTCAAATTAGGTACTGCATTTAAATCCAAATCATGTCTTACACCATTAATATATTCATAGTATGCAGCTGCACCAATCATTGCCGCATTATCCGTACAAAAGATAGGTGAAGGATAATAAAGTTCTATACCCTCTGCCTCACATGCCTCCTGCATAGTCGCACGCAAACATGAATTAGAAGCAACTCCGCCTGCCATTGCGAGCTTGTTCATTCCAAGTTCCTTAGCTGCACGCACACTGTGTTCAACCAGCACATCAACGACTGCCTTCTGAAAAGATGCAGCTACATCGGCAACCACTATCTCTTCGCCCTTCATTTCACAAGAATTGAGATAGTTAAGCACTGATGACTTCACACCGCTAAAACTGAAATCATACGGTGCATTCTCAACATGCGCCCTGGGAAACTCTATTGCACACGGATTACCTTCCTTGGCCACCTTGTCAATCTTGGGGCCACCCGGATATCCGAGTCCTATCGCTCTCGCAACCTTGTCAAAAGCCTCTCCCGCAGCATCATCTCTTGTCTTACCTATAATATCATACACACCGTAATCTTTAACAACTACTAGATGCGTATGACCGCCTGACACTACAAGACACGCAAACGGAGGTTTCAAATCTTTATGTTCTATAAAATTCGCAGAAATATGTCCTTCTATATGGTGCACACCCACAAGCGGCAAACCTTTTGCAAAACTTATAGCCTTCGCCTCCGCAACTCCAACAAGCAACGCCCCCACAAGTCCCGGGCCATATGTTACAGCTATAGCAGTTATATCATCAAGAGTAACCTTAGCTTCAGCTAAGGCCTCTTCTATAACCTGATTGATTTTCTCGATATGCTTTCTTGAAGCAATCTCCGGCACAACTCCGCCGTATAATGTATGTAATGCAATCTGTGAAGAAATAACATTGGACAATACTTCCCTGCCGTTTTTAACAACTGCAGCAGCAGTTTCATCACATGAGCTTTCGATGGCCAAAATCAATATTTCTTCTTCCATAATCTATTCGTCTCCTCCATCCATGCCTTCCATCTCGGGCACCTGCCACACTAAGA
This sequence comes from Lachnospiraceae bacterium, assembly GCA_045593945.1. Classification (GTDB taxonomy): domain Bacteria; phylum Bacillota; class Clostridia; order Lachnospirales; family Lachnospiraceae; genus SIG300. Next base: position 2,104 of record JAZNXQ010000218.1, read on the forward strand.
TTTTCCATTGTCCATTGTCGTCCTTACGGAGCAAAAAATCTTCATATGTTGTATAATATCTGTATTCTTTATTCTTTCTTGCGCCGGTTCCGCAACCGCTCAAAAATCCCGAAGTTTTATCCTCTAATAATTTAAAATCTCTCATACTGTACATTACACGTACTTTGGCATAATCTATGCCGTCAACCGTATATTTATCAATCATGCCGGAATTCTGCACCGTATAATCTGTGATAATCTTCTCTGTAGATGCATACTCGTCAATAACAGCTTTAAGATTTACCAAATATTCATTTCTCGGATTTTTCTCAAGAAGTTCTTTATCGAAAAGCATAAGCGACATATCCGCAAGCTTCCCTATCTCTTCATCCGTATGTTTTTCATCATAAAAACAAACTGTTAGTCTGCTATAAAGCTTAACAACTTCCCTGGGGGTCTCGGGATACTCCTTCGTCAAATCCTTGGAAAGAAGCTTACTAATCTCGGTTGCCTCCTTCGTAACATCCTGATCAGTGCCATCCTTGCCTGACAGATATGCATAAAACAACAAACCAGCCACCAAAAATAGAATGATCAACAATCCGGTTCTAAACTTCTTCATAAGTATCCCTCCATTCTTATATATAAGTATCAGTCTTCAAAATCAAGGACTATATTCTTGCCGTCTTTACCGGGCTCTGCCAAAGGATATATCTCCCTTACAGCCTCCATAAACTCATCCGGTCTGTTAAGCGACGGACTATAATGTGTAAGCCAGAAACGCTTAGGCTTTGCTTCTCTTGCAAGTTTGGCTGCCTCATAAAAAGTCATGTGACGGTGTTCCTTGGCTTTGTCATCCTTACCATCTTCGCCATACATGCCCTCACAAATAAATAAGTCTGCGTCTTTGGCCGCCAGAGCTATAGCGGGTACCGGTCTTGTATCCGTGGAATATGTTACTTTGATGCCCTTACGCGGCGCACCGAGTACCATCTCCGGTGTAAAGCACCTGCCTTCATCCTTAATAATCTCGCCTTTCTGAAGTCGATTCCAATACTTCACCGGAATATCAAGTCTTCTCGCTTCCTCGACATTAAACTTACCTATACGATCAATCTCAATATTATATCCGTAGCATATTACATTGTGATTTACCTTAAAAGCCCTTATTCTGTAGCCATGTAATTCAACAATCTCTTCCGGCTCCGTAAGTTCATGAAACTCTATCTCAAACGGAAGTTCCGGAGCAATAACACGCAGTGCATTCACAACTCTCTCAAGCCCCTTCGGCCCTATCATAAGAAGTGGCTCCGTACGCTCTGCATTACCCATTGTAAGAAGAAGTCCGGGCAAACCGCTTATATGATCTGCATGATAATGTGTAAAACAAATCACATCTATCGGTTTAAAACTCCATCCCTGCTCTTTAACAGCAATCTGTGTTCCTTCTCCGCAGTCAATCAAAATACTGCTTCCGTTATATCTGGCCATCAAAGACGTAAGCCATCTGTAGGGAAGCGGCATCATTCCACCGCATCCAAGCAAACAAACATCAAGCATTAAATCATTTCCTTTTCTTCTATATTTTCGATGGGAATGACAAAACCTTTAACAAATGAGTCATAACACTCCTCACACAAATCGAATGAATGCCTCTGACCGTCCTTCATTGAAAAATATCCCCATAACTGATTAACCGAACAGATGCCTTCCGTCACTATTCCATTAGCGGACTTAAGCACCCTTCCGCATTTATTACAATTTATTGACTTTAATATTACCGTATCTTTACCTTCGTACTGTCTCATTCTGTCCTATCCTTTCCAAAATCCATTCTCGTGTAATTATACAGTATCTTGGAAGGCCTGTACAATGGTAATTACTCTCAAAGATTGTACTTCCACATAATCACGGCATCCTCTGTCGGTTTCTCATAGTATCCCGGACGTATTCCCACCGACTCAAAACCAAACTTCTCATAAAGACTTATCGCCGGAACATTTGACTTACGTACCTCGAGAGTCACGGCAACTATATCGCGCCTCCCCGCTTCGTCAAGTGCTTCCTTAAGAAGCATGGCGCCTATTCCCCTGCCGCGAAAATCTTCTTTAACCGCAATATTGGTAACCGTAGCCTCATCAAGCACACACCATGTATCCGCATATCCGACAACACTTCCGTCCGACTCACACACAAACAAAAAATTATTCTCGTCTGCAAGCGCTTCAGCAAAAGAGTTCCTGCTCCACGGAATACTGAAAGAAGCATCCTCTATAGCACACACCTCGTCCAAATCACTAAGGTTCATCTGTCTAATTATCAACTTCTCCATTCTTCTCAGCCAGCTCCCTTTCCGCCTGTGACTTGCGCAAATAGTCAGGCTTATGCTCCGCAGCCGTCTCTACTACACCCTGTGCGTACAACTTCGCACCCAAGACACCAAGTGCTCCTGCCCTCTGTCTGTTAAGATGTGCCGGAGAAAATGCTACGGGCACGGTACTCTCTGCCATAATTATATCCTTAAAAACAGGAACTCCGTCACCTACAAAAATAACTTTTTTACCAAGAGTATTAAGACGACTTACCAAATCGTGAATATCAGCAGCCTCCTGCTGCCATACCGTAATAAACTCTTCGTCTTTAAATGTATATAAACCCGTATATACCTGTCCTCTTCTGGCATCCATAATCGGACAAACAAAAGCATCTTCCGACATACCGTAAAAATTATATGCCATACCTGCCGTAGTCGGCACCGGAATAACCGGTTTGTCAAGAGCAAGTCCAAGTCCCTTAGCCGTTGCCGAACCGATTCTGAGTCCCGTAAAAGAACCGGGGCCTGCTGAAACCGCAATAGCATCAATTGTTGCAAGGTCAAGCTCTATCATATCCGTAATATCTTTAATCATCGGAAGCAGTGTCTGCGAATGCGTCTTTTTAAAATTAATGGTATATTCAGCAAGCATTATGTCTTCTTCAACCACCGCAACAGACGCAACAAGAGAAGAACTGTCAATAGCAAGTATCTTCATATTCAGTCCTCCTTCTCTTCAATAGTAATGCTTCTGTAATCGAAGCCCTTATCCAAATCCTTACAGATTGTAATCCATACAGCGTTATCCGGAATTATTTCCCTAACGAGTTCAGCCCATTCAACAAGGCACACGCCTCTGCCAAAAAAGTAATCATCACAGCCAATCTCATCCATCTCTTCCACATCACCGATGCGATACACATCAAAATGATACAGCGGAAGTCTTCCCGAATCATATTCCTGAACAATTGTAAAAGTCGGACTGTTAACCGGCTCGTCTATCTCCATACCTGCCGCAAAGCCCTGTGTAAATACAGTCTTACCCGTACCCAAATCTCCGGACAGGCAGAAAACCGTACCTTCCTTTGCTGCAGCTCCGAACTGTCTGCCAAGTTCAAATGTATCTTCCATGGAAAAAGATTCTTTAACTATCATTTCTTCTTGTAATACTCCTTAATCATTACCGCAACTTCTGCCGCATCTTCTTTATTCTCAAAGCAGGAAACCGGAACTATGTTAGAGCGGATTCTGCTCGTATATAAAATATATCTTCCTGCAACCTTCTTAATCTTAAAAAAATCTGACCACGCAAGCTCTGCTTTTTCTTTACCCATGGACATTGTTACACCTTTATCGGCAAATACATAAGTAATCGGCTCCTTAAGTGCAGGTGATGTAAGTACCTGTCTCTTAGCTCTCTTCCAAAGCATAAAAGGATTAATAACCGTAAACAGAAGCGCACATACAATAAGCAAAAATCTATACGCAATATCAAGTTCGCCCCACATCTTAATCAAAAGAATCACCGCACCAATACTGAAAAGCACTCCTATTATCCCTGAGAGAGCACTGTATGTATAGTGCATGAGGAAACAAAACATGTCTGCAGTCTTTAATTTTACCGTAACCTTTATATTCTTATACATAAACCTTACGCCTTCCTTTTCGAAATACAAAATCCAACACCTATGCATAAGCATAGTATTATATAATAATTATACCAAATACAAGAAAAAAAGCAAATATATAATAATTACGCCTCGAAATATTTTTTAGTCTCGGCACAATCCTTGCGAAGCTGTTCAAGAAGCATCGACATATCTTCAAACTTCTGTTGTCCTCTTAACAGCGCGAAAAGTTTGAGTTCCATCGTCTCCTCATAGATATCACTGTCAAAATCAAGAATGTATGTCTCTATCGTGACATCTTTGTCGCTGTCAACCGTCGGTCTTAAGCCCACATTAGTTACCCCTGTATATTCATCATCTCCGAGCTTGACCTTAGACGCATAAACTCCAAGTTTGGGGATTACCATACCTTTTGTAATCTCTAAATTTGCCGTCGGCATACCTGCCTTTTTACCGATACCCCTGCCATGTACTATTCTACCCAAAAGTACATATAACGGCTGTTTATTCCTTAAAGTCTGCATACTAAATTATACCCTTCAATGACAATGCCCATAATACACATGCCGCGATAACTACAAGTGCTACTATTTTAAAGCCGATATGCTTGCCTGCTTTAGTCTGAGTCGGTGCCACGCTGCTTCCGCCGGCAATAAGTCCGCTTTTTCTAAGTGCAGTTACAATCGGCTTGTATAACAAAAATGTAAATGCTGCATTAAGCCCGCC